>NZ_JBJGZW010000033.1:0-47971 GCF_054050695.1 Blastococcus sp. SYSU D00820 | reverse complement strand
GCTTGTGTTTGGGGGAGGGGTGGGGGGGGGGGGGGGGGCGGCGGGCCCGCCCCCCCCCCCCCCCCCCCCCCCCCCCCCCCCCCCCCCCCCCCCCCCCCCCCCCCCCCCGCTACAGCAGGTCGAACTCGTTGAACGCGGCCCCGCCGGAGAGGGTGGCGTAGCCCGGGCCCCGGTCGAAGAACGGCCGGGTCTCCGGCCGGGCCGCGCGCAGCTCCGCCCGCAGGGCCTCGGTGGCGGCGACGTCCGCCGCGCCGTCGTCCCCGACGACGACGCCGTAGTCCTCCCGGGCGCCGCGCACCGACACCTTGCGCCACGCGATGTCGCGCAGCACCTCCTCGACCGGGCGGTCCAGCGGATCGCCCCAGCCCCCGCCGCCGGTGGTGCGGATGCGCACCACGGTGCCGGCGGCCAGCGGTTCGGCGTCGGCGAGCGCGTCGACGTCGTGCTCGTCCGGACCGCCCGGGTCGACGGTGATCTGGAACGGCCGCCCGGCCCGGCCGCCGTGGACGCCCCAGCAGGCGAGGATCGAGCGGTCGGCGATCGACATGAAGTGGGCGTCGCGCAGCACCCGGATGTGCTTCTCGTAGCCGCAGCCGCCCCGGTAGCGGCCGGGACCGCCGGAGTCCACGGCCAGGCCGAGCCGCTCCACCCGCAGCGGGAAGCGGCCCTCGGTGAACTCGGTGGGCAGGTTCCGCGAGTCCGGGACGACGTGGATGGTGTCCTCGCCGTCGGCGTAGTACCGCCCGCCCGAGCCGCCGCCGAGCACCTCGCGCATGAGGTAGGGCTGGCCCTCGGCGTCGGTGCCGTAGACGCCGGTGTAGCGGATCGTCTCCTGGTCGGCGGGCATCCGGCCGCCGGTGGCCTTGGCCAGCACGCCGGCGAGCACGCCGAGCAGCCGCAGGATGACGAAGGTCCGCGCGTTGGTCGGCGCCGGGAAGATCGGGGTGAGCAGCGTGCCCTTCTCGGGGAAGCGCATCTCGATCAAAGGCACGACGCCCTCGTTGACGTCGAGCTGGGCCATCCGCTCCGGCGTCCCGGCCAGGTTGCGCAGGATCGGCGCGAGCCACTTCTTGAGGAAGTTGCCGTCGGCGTAGTCGCCGCAGTGGTTGATCGGCCCCTTGGCCTGCGGGCCCGTGCCGGTGAAGTCGATGACCAGCGGCGTCTCGGCCGAGGAGTCCATGGTCAGCGTGATCCGCTGCCGGTGGAGCTTCGGCTCCTCCACGCCGTCGTGCTCGGCGTAGTCCTCCCAGACGTAGGTGCCGTCGGGGATCTGGCTGAGGATCTCCCGCCGGTAGACCTCGGTGGAGTTGGCGAGGATCGCGTCGAAGCAGGCCTCGACGGCGGCCACGCCGTAGCGGTCGAACAGCTCGCCCAGCCGGCGGGCGCCGGCCAGGCAGGCCGAGCACTCGGCGTCGAGGTCGGCGGCCAGCGAGTCGGGCATCCGCGAGTTGCGGGTCATGATCTTCAGCGCGCTCTCGTTGGGCACGCCCCGGTCCCACAGCTTGATCGGGGGGACCATCAGGCCCTCCTCGTAGACGCTGGTGGCCGCGCTGGGCATCGAGCCCGGCACCGCGCCGCCGATGTCGTCGTGGTGGCCGAAGGCCTGGATGAAGGCGACGACCTCCGGTTCGCCGGTCTCGACCGACGCGGCGAACACCGGCACGGTCACGCACAGGTCGGGCAGGTGGCCGATGCCGCCCTCGGAGAGGTAGACGTCGTTGTGGAAGAAGACGTCGCCGACGTTCATCGTCTCGATCGGGTAGTCGCGCACCACGGGGTGCACCAGCGCCGAGTAGGAGCGGCCCGTCAGCTTGCGCAGCAGCCGGTCGTGGATGCCGGCCCGGAAGTCGTGCGCGTCCCGGATCATCGGCGACCGGGAGGTGCGCCCGATGGAGGTCTCGACCTCCTTCTCGATCGCGGCCAGCGTGCCGGCCACGATCTCCACCAGCACCGGGTCGGCGTCGACCTTCCCGCCCTGCAGGCTCGTGGTCACTGGCCGTCCTCCTTGGTGAGCAGCAGGTTGCCGTAGCCGTCGACGGTCGCGACGAAGCCGGGATGCACCGGCACCGTCGAGCCGAACTCCTCGATCACCGCCGGGCCGGGGACGACGTCGCCCGGCGCCAGGCGCGGCCGGTCGTAGGTCGGGGTGTCCACCCAGTCGTCGAAGAACACCCGCCGGGAGCCCGTGACGGCCCGGTCCGTCCCGCCCTCGCCGGGGGGCAGCTCCACCAGGTCGGGACGGCGGATCGGCCCGATGCCGCTCACCCGCAGGTTCACCCACTCCACGGCCTGCCGCGGATCGGTGGCGAAGTCGTAGCCGTACAGCTGGCGGTGCGCGGCGTGGAACGCCTGCGCGACGTCCTCGGCTGCCCCGGCGTCGAGGTCGCCCTCGGCGACCGGCACCCGCACCTCGAACGCCTGGCCGACGTAGCGCAGGTCCGCCGTCCGCTGCATGCGCTGCTCGGCGCGGTCGAAGCCCTCGCCGTCCAGCGCCCGCTGCGCCTGGCCCTCCAGGTCGGCGTAGACCGACCGGACCCGGTCCAGGTCGAGGTCGGCGTGCCGGCTGACCACCGTCTGCACGTAGTCGTTGCGGACGTCGACGGTGAGCAGGCCGAACGCGCTGACGTTGCCCGGGTTGGGCGGCACCAGCGTGCGCGGCAGGCCCAGCACGTCCATGAGCCGGCAGGCCAGCAGCGAGCCCGAGCCGCCGAAGGTGGTCAGCGTGAAGTCGCGGACGTCCAGGCCGCGGGCGACGGTGACCTGGCGCAGCGCGTTGGCCTGGTTCCACGCGGAGATCTCGAGGATCCCGGTGGCGGTGCGCTCCAGGGAGAGGTCGAGGGTGGCGCCCAGGCGCTCGAGCCCGGCGCGGGCGGCCGCCACCGACAGCGGGATCTCCCCGCCCAGCAGGTGCGGGGGGATCCGGCCGAGGACGACGTGCGCGTCGGTGACCGTCGGCTGGTCGCCGCCCGACGGGTAGCACATCGGGCCGGGGTCGGCGCCGGCCGACTTCGGGCCCACCTTGAGCGTGCCCTCGGGGGAGAGCCAGGCGATCGAGCCGCCGCCGGCGCCCACGGTGACGACGTCGATCATCGGGATCTTGCTGGGGTAGTCGCCGACCGAGCCCTCGGTGGTGAGCGTCGGCTCGCCGTCGATGACCACGGTGACGTCGGTGGAGGTGCCGCCGCCGTCGCAGGTGAGCACCCGGTCGAACCCGGCGGTGCCGGCGATCAGCGCGGCGCCCAGCGCCCCGGCCGCCGGCCCGGACAGCATCGTGGTGATCGGCTGGTGCACGACCTCCTGGGCCGACAGGACGCCGCCGTTGCTCTTCATCACGTAGAACGGCACGCCCGGCGCGATCTCGTCGAGCCGGGTGCGGATGTTGGTGACGTAGGCCCCGACCCGCGGCTTGACCGCCGCGTCGACCAGCGTGGTCACCGAGCGCTCGTACTCGCGGTACTCGCGCAGCACCTGCGAGCTGAGGGAGACGACGGCGTCCGGGTGCTCGGCGCGCAGCACCTCGAGCATGGCCCGCTCGTGGGCGTCGTCGGCGTAGGCGTGCAGGAAGCAGACGCCGATCGTGGTGATCCCCGCGTCGCGGAAGAACCGGGCGGCGGCGACGGCGTCGTCCCGGTCGAACGGGCGCACCTCCGCGCCCCTGTGGTCCAGCCGGCCGCGCACCGTGCGCACCAGGTCGGCCGGCACGATCCGCGGCGGCTTGACCCAGAAGTAGCTGTTGCCGTACCCGTCGGGCACCGACTGCCGGGCGATCTCCAGCACCGACTCGTAGCCCTCGGTGGTGATGAACCCCAGCCGGTCCAGCTTGCCCTCGAGCAGCTGGTTGGTGGCGACCGTCGTCCCGTGGCTGACCGCGGTGACCGCCTCGCCGGTCAGCCCCATCCGGTCGAGCACCTTGCGGACCCCGGCCAGGAAGCCCTCTGCCGGGTCGGCCGGGGTGGAGGGCGTCTTGGTGGTCGTCGTCTGCCCGGTCAGCTCGTCGACCGCGACGACGTCGGTGAACGTCCCCCCGGTGTCGATGCCGATCCGGATCCGCCGAGCCGGGGCGGGAGCGCTCATGGGCGATACCTTAGAGGTGAGAGATCTGGCGGAGGAAGCCTCGCTGCCACCCTGCCGCAAGTGCCGTGCAAGAGCCCCCCGGACCGTGGGGCAGGTGAGCCCCACCCTCCGCGCGTCCGCCGCCGCGGCCGTGCTCCTGCTGGCCGCCTGCGGGAGCACCACCGCACCGGGCGCCCCCGACCTGACCGGCGGCCCCGTGCCCGACGGGCCGTTCACGACGGTGCTGGACGACGCCGCGATCGACGACGCGGCGCCCGGCGACGTCCCGTACCTGAACATCCACCACCTGGCCGGCGGCCCCGGCGTGGTGCACGTGCTGGCCGAGATCCCCTGGGACTCCGACGCGGAGGACCCGCCCCCGCCCCCCGACCTGCTGCTGTCCTATCCCGTCGGCGACGGAGACCTCGGCGATCCGGTGGTGACGCGCGAGGAGGAGGACTACCCGGCGACCACGGGCGCCCCGTGGAGCCGGCTGACCACGACGGCCGACGGCGACGCCTGGCTGCTGGCCGAGCGGGCCGACGACGGCGTCGCCGAGCGCCCCGGCACGGGCACGCTGGTGCTCGTGCACGTCGACGTGCAGACCGGGGAGGTCACCAGCGTCGACGTCCCGATCGCGGACTACCCGCCGGACCCCGAGGGCGGGGTGGACGTGGAGGGCCTGGACTGCGGGGAGGACGGGGTGTGCGCCGCCGTGGTCAGCGACGGGTGGTGGAACACGCTGCTGATCACGATCGAGACCTCGACCGGCCGGGTGCTGGCGCGCAGCGAGGTGCCGCACGACGAGGACCACGACCTCGTCGGTCCGTGGCTCACCCCGGACGGCGAGCAGGTGCTGGTGATGACCGTCGACGAGTCGTGGGCGCCCACCCCGCCGGGCGCGCCCTCCGAGCGGCTGGAGCGCCCGGCGCTGGAGGTCCGCGACGCGGACACCCTCGCCCCCGTGGGGGCGCCGGTGCCCCTGGCGGAGGGGAACGCCACGGTGACCGACGTCCAGCTGCTGGACGACGGCACGCTGGTGGCGCTGCGGGTGGCCGAGGGCGCGACCGTCCCGGAGGTGGTCCGGCTGGCCCCCGGGGCGGCCGCGCCCACCGTGGACCTGCGGCTGACCGACGTGCCCGGCATCCGTGGCCTGGCCGTGGACCCGGCCACCGGCTGGCTCCACGTGCTGTCGGTCGCCCACCCCGAGCGCCCCCGGCTGGTGGGTGTCGACCCCGCGACGGGCGAGCGGACGACGGCCGAGATCTGCCCGCAGGGCAACGTCTACGGGCTGGTGCTCACCGGAGCCGGCGCGGTGGTGGAGACCGCGTGCCGGCACGACGGCCTGTGGCTGGTGGGGCCGGCATGAACGGCCGGCGCACGGTCGCTCTGGCCGCCGGGCTGCTGCTCACCGCGTGCGGCGCTCCCGCCGCTCCGGACGACCGCGCCCTGACCGGGGACGGCGGCCCCGTGCCGGCCGGGCCGTTCGCCGCGGTGCTGGACGACGCCGCGCTCGACGACGCCGCCGAGGGGCTGATCGTCGTCCGGCTGGCGGGCGGCCCCGGCGCGGTGCACGTGCTCGGCCGGCTGGACTTCGACTACGACGGGGAGGACCCGCCTCCGGCGTGCTGGTCTCCTACCCGGTCGGCGACGAGGGGCTCGGCGAGCCGGTGGTGCTGACCGAGGGAGAGGACTACCCGGCCACCACCGGGGCCGGCCAGGCCGCGCTCACCACGACCGCCGACGGTGACGCCTGGCTGCTGGTCGAGCAGGCCGTCGACACCCCCGAGGAGTACCGGCCGACCGGCACGCTGGCGCTCGTGCACGTCGACGTGCAGACCGGGGAGGTGACCACCGTCGAGGTCCGCATCGAGGACTTCCCGCCCCGGCCGGACACCGTGCTCGGCGTGGTGGGGCTGGACTGCAGCGAGACCGGGGTGTGCGCGGCGGTGGTCGGCGACGGGGAGCTCGCCAGCACCGTGCTGGTCACCATCGACGCGGCGACCGGGCAGGTGCTGGCCCGCGCGGACGTGCGCCGGGACGAGGACGCCGACGTCCAGGGGCCGTGGCTGACCGCGGACGGCCGGCAGCTCGTGCTGCTCACCGTCGACGGGTCCCTGCCGCCGGACCCGTCGGGCGAGTCGCCCGGGCGGCCGGCCCTGGAGCGCCGCGACGGGTCGACCCTCGCGCCCGTCGGCGCGCCGGTGCCGCTCGCCGAGGGGCACGCGAGGGTGTCCGACGTCCACCTGCTCGACGACGGCACGGTGCTCGCCCTGCGTGAGACCGCGGATGCCCCCGCCGAGGTCGTGCGCGTCGCGCCGGGGGGCCCGCGGGAGGTCGTGCTGCGGCTGGCGGAGGTGCCGGGCGTCCACGGGGTCGCGGCCGATCCGGCCACCGGCTGGCTGCACGTGCTCGCCGTCGTCGATCTGGAGCGCCCGCAGCTGGTGAGCGTGGACCCGGAGACCGGCGAGCGGACGACGACCGACCTCTGCACCCAGCCGGGGAACGCGTACGACCTGGTGCTCACCGGCGCCGGCGCCGTGGTGCAGGCGGCCTGCGGGCACGACGGGCTCTGGCTGGTGGGGCCGGCATGAGGGGCCGGTGCACGCTCCTGGGCGCCGCCGCGCTGCTGGTGACCGCCTGCGCGCCCGCCGCGGCGGGCAACGCCTGGCCGGCCGACGCCGGGGGCGCCGTCCCGGCCGGCCCGTACACCGAGGTGACCGACTCGGCCGCCTTCCGGGACGTCGTCGACGGCGACCTGGACCCGGAGCAGGTGGTCGGGGACGACGGCGTGGTGCACGTCCTCGGCGAGTACCCGTTCGACATCGACCGCGACGAGCTGCCCCGCCCGGCCGACGTGCTGATCAGCTACCCGGTCACCGCCGGCGGGCTCGGCGAGCCGGTCGTGTTCACCGAGGGGGAGGACTATCCGCGCACCACGGACGCGCTGGCCGGCTCCCTGGCCGTGGCTCCGGACGGCGACGCGGTCTACCTGGTGGAGCTGGCCGACGACAGCGGCATCGACGAGGGGCTCCAAGAGCTCGCGCTGCTCCGGTTCGACCCGGCCGCCGGCGAGGTCACCCGCCTGCCGCTGGACGTGCCCTGGCCGTTCGCGGGGGACGACAGCCTGCTGTTCTCCTCCTCGCTGGAGTGTGACGACGAGGGCATCTGCGTCGCGCGGCTCAGGGACGGCAACGGCGCGGAGGCCGACGTCGTCGTCGACGTCGCGACCGGGGAGGTCGTGGCCGAGGAGCCGCCGGACGAGGACCTGCCCGGCGTGCCGGTCGACGACGGCCGGCTGCGGCTGGTCGTGGGCGTGGACACCACGCGGGTGAGCGACGAGGTGCCGCCGGTGGACTTCCCCTCCTACGAGGTGCGGCTGCCGTGGGTGCAGTACCGCACGCCCGACGGCGCGCCGGTCGGGCCGCAGGTGCCGCTGTCGCAGGTCAGCGCGGTGGTCGCCGACCGGCACGTGCTGGCCGACGGCAGCGTCCTGCTGGTCGTGGTGGAGGAGGACAGCAACGCCGCCGCGCTGCTGCGCGTCTCGCCGGGCGACGCCGTGCCCACCGTGCTGGCGCGGACCGCCGGCGCCGCCTACTTCGACCCCCTGGCGGTCGACGAGGCCGGCGGATGGGCGTACGTGGTCGGGGGCGCCGTCCTGGAACCCACGCTCCTCTCGGCGGACCTCGCTGCCGGGGAGGCGACCGAGACCGGGCCGCTCTGCCCGGACGACGCCGACCTCGACCACCTGCTGCTCACCGCCGCGGGCGCGGTCGCCGTCGGCGACTGCGGCGGGCCGCTCGGGGTGTACGTGCTGCGGTGAGGTGTTCGTTGCAAGTGGGTCGCAAGTGGCGCGCGGAAGCTGGAGCCGCACACCCCCGCTGACCCGAGGAGGCCCCGATGCCCGCCGCTCCGACCACCGACGCCACCTTCGCCCAGGACGTGCTGGCCAGCCCGCTGCCGGTGCTCGTCGACTTCAGCGCCAGCTGGTGCGCGCCCTGCCGGATGCTGGCGCCGACGATCGACCGGCTGGCCGACGACCAGGCCGCGCGGCTGCGGGTGGTCACCCTCGACGTCGACGAGAACCCCGAGACCACCCGTCGCTACCAGGTGATGGGCATGCCGACCATGGGGCTGTTCGTGCGCGGGGAGCTGGTGACCACGCTGGTCGGCGGGCGCCCGGGCTGGGCGATCATGGAGGCCCTCGAGCCGTACCTGGCCGTGCCGGCCTGAGGCAGGCTCCCAGCGCTCGCCCGCTCGCGGCGGGAGCCTGCGCCGGAGCTCAGTCGGCCAGCGCGCGCAGCAGCCGGGCCAGCTCGGCGCGGTCCTCCGGGGCCAGCCGGCCGAACAGCTCCCGGCTGTCGGCGTCGCGTGCCGCGGACACCTCCTCCTGCACCCGCCGGCCGGCCTCGGTGACCCGCAGGACAACGGCGCGCCGGTCGGCCGGATCGGCGGTGCGCTCGACCAGCCCCCGGGCCTGCAGGGCGTCGGCCACCTCGGTCGCCGAGCGCGGCGCGATGTGCAGCGCCTCGGCGAGGTCGGACAGCCGCATCCCGTCCCTGCTGCCCACGACCCGCAGGGCGCGGGCATGGTGGGGGGAGAGCTCCCACGGGGCCAGCACGTCGCGCCACCGCCGCCGCTGGGCGCGGGCCACCCGCATGAGCAGGTCGCCGAGGGTGGCGGGATCGGACACGGCGGGAATCGTACCGACGATCCTGCGGTTACCGGATGATGAGGTAGCCTCAGCAACCTCTCGACATCCGGAGGTGGTCGTCGTCGACGACATGAACGGCAGAGGAGGCGGGAGCGGCCGGGCCGGCCGCACCGTCGATCCCGCGGACCGGGCGCAGCTCGAGCGAGCGCCCGTCCCCCTGCGCCGCGTGACGGCGCTCTTCCGGCCCTTCCGCTGGCAGGTCGCGACCGTGGTGGCGCTGATCGTCACCTCCTCCGCCGTCGCCCTGGCCACCCCGTTCCTCGTCCGGCTGGTCATCGACGAGGCCCTCCCCCGGCAGGACGTGCCGCTGCTGGTCTGGGCGGTCGCCGGCATGGTCGCCGTCACCGGCATCACCGCCGTCCTCGGCGTGGTGCAGACGTGGCTGTCCACCACGGTCGGCCAGCGGGTCATGCACCGCCTCCGGACGGAGGTCTTCGGCCACCTGCAGCGGCAGTCGCTCGGCTTCTTCACCCGCACGCGCGGCGGTGAGGTGCAGTCGCGCCTGACCAACGACATCGGCGGCATGCAGTCGGTGGTCACGTCGACCGCCACCTCGCTGGCCGCGAACGCCACGACCGTGGTCGGCACGGTGGTCGCGATGGTCGCGCTGTCGTGGCGGCTGTCGCTGCTGTCCCTGCTGGTGCTCCCGCCCGCGATCGCGCTGACCCGCAAGGTGGCGCGCATGCGCCGCGCGGTCACCGCCGAGCGGCAGCGCTCGCTGGCCGAGCTGCACGGGCAGGTGGAGGAGGGGCTGTCGGTCAGCGGCGTGCTGCTGGGCAAGACCCTCGGCGCCGGACCGGCGCAGTCCCGGCGGTTCTCCGCCACGTCCGAGCACCTGGTCGGGCTGGAGGTCCGGTCGCAGCTGGCCGGCCGCTGGCGCATGGCCACCATGAGCATCGTCTTCGCCGGCATCCCGGCGCTGATCTACCTGTTCGCCGGCCTGCCGGTCACCTCCGGCGGCATGACGATCGGCACGCTGGTCGCCTTCACCACGCTGCAGGGCGCGCTGTTCCGCCCGCTGATGGGTCTGCTGGACGTCGGCGTCTCGGTCACCAGCTCGATGGCGCTGTTCAGCCGGGTGTTCGAGTACCTCGACCTGCCGGTCGAGATCGACGACCCGGCGTCCCCGGTCGAGCTCGACCCGGCCCGCGTGCGCGGCGAGGTCCGCTTCGAGGCGGTCGGCTTCACCTATCCCGACGGCGCCCGCCCGGCCCTGACCGGCGTCGACCTCACCGTGCCGGCCGGCAGCACGCTGGCGCTGGTGGGGGAGACCGGCTCGGGCAAGAGCACGCTGGCATCCCTGGTCGCACGGCTGGCCGACCCGACCACCGGCCGGGTCACCCTCGACGGCGTGGACCTGCGCGACCTGCGGCTGTCCACCGTGGCGGCCGTCGTCGGCGTCGTCTCGCAGGAGACCTACCTCCTGCACACGACCGTGCGCGAGAACCTGCGGCACGCCCGGCCCGACGCCACGGACGCCGAGATCGAGACCGCCACCCGGCGGGCGCAGATCCACGACGTGATCGCCGCGCTGCCGGCCGGCTACGACACGGTGGTCGGCGCCCGCGGGCACCGGTTCTCCGGCGGCGAGAAGCAGCGGCTGGCCATCGCCCGCACGCTGCTGCGCGATCCGCGGGTGCTCGTGCTCGACGAGGCGACCAGTGCCCTCGACACCCGCACCGAGCGCGCGGTGCAGGCGGCGCTCGACGAGGCCCGCCGCGGCCGCACGACGATCACCATCGCGCACCGGCTGTCCACCGTGCGCGATGCCGACCGGATCGCCGTCCTCGACGCCGGCCGGGTGGCCGAGAGCGGCACCCACGACGAGCTGGTCGCCGCGGGCGGCCGCTACGCGGACCTCGTCGCGGCCGGCGAGCGGGACGCCGTCCTGGCGGCCTGACGCCGGGGGGTCAGCCGAACTCGACGGCCTTGAGCCGGGCGCCGCGGAAGGCGGCGAGCCGCTCGGCCTCCGCCTCGATCGCGGCCCGCGCGTCCGTGCCGGCCCGCTGCCACAGCTCCACGGTCACCGTCAGGGCGGACCCGGACCTGCGGGGGCGCCACACCCCGACGAGGTCGCCGTCGGCCAGCACCACGCCGGGACGGCCCAGCACCGGGAAGACCTGCTTGACCCGGTCGGCGCCGACCAGGAGGTCGCGGTCGCGGCCCTGCAGGAGGAGGTCGAACGGGCCCAGCAGGCGGGTGCCGCGCGGCGGACCGGCGTCGAGCCGGTCGGCGTCGCCGGCGAGCAGCCAGCGCCGCTGGCCGTCGACCTCGACCTCGACGGCGTCCTCGGGCCAGTGCGCCTTCACGTCCTTGACCGGGGAGTCGAGGAAGCCGGCCACGTGCTGCGGGGTGACCGGGCCGAGGAACCGCAGCACCCCTCGGACGACGTCCAGGTGTGCCGGCACCTCGGGGGCCGGGGCCAGCCCCGGGACCGGCTGCAGCACCGGCGGGGAGGTGTCGGGCTGGAGCTCGAGCCCGGCGCGCAGCGCCGCCAGCCGGAACGGCTGCTCGTAGAGGTGGATCGCGTCGCACGGCCGGCAGTACCGCAGGTAGGGCTCGGGCAGCAGCGCGTTCAGCCGGCCCGACAGCTCGCCCTTGACCATCGGCCCGGTGACCAGCGACCGCATGGCGTCGGCGATCGTGTCGAGCGCGGTCATGACCGGGATGCCGGCGGCGACCAGCGGCTTGGCGGCGTCGAAGATCCGCTTGGCGGCGTCGGCCTCGGAGAACGGCGCGGTGGCGGCGGCGACGCCCGGCAGGTCGGCGCGGCGGTAGAGGTGCGGCGCGCCGCGCAGCGTCCAGGCGATCGCCAGCTCGGCGGGGTCGACCGGGTGCAGCCCGCGGATCGCCAGGGCCCAGCGGCCGCGGTCCGGGCCGGTGTCCTGCGCGCCCAGGTCGAGGACGGCGGTGTCGGCCACCGTGCCGGTGTCGCGGTCGAGCTGCTGGGCCCGCACGCGGAAGCCGAGGACCTGCTCGCGGGTCACCGTCGGGACCATGAACTGCACCGTAGGGCCCGGGGACGACGGTCCCGCCGTCCCCGGGCGCCGCGGATCAGCCGCCGTGCGCGGCGATCGAGAGCTGCTCCCACTCCCGCCAGGTCGCCAGCCGCGACTCGTACTCCTTGGTCGCCATGGCCAGCGGCGCCTTGCCGAAGAAGACCCGCAGCGGCGGCTCCTCGGCGTCGACCAACTGGAGGACGGCGTCGCGCGTGGCCACCGGGTCGCCGGCGGAGGCGCCACCACGGGCCCGGGCGGCCATGACCTTCTCCCGGTAGGCGTCGTAGGCGGGGTTCGGCGTGGCGTGCCTGGCCGACGAGCCGGCCCAGTCGGTGTCGTAGCCGGCCGGCTCGATGATCGTGACCTTGATGCCGAAGCCGGCGACCTCGCGGGCCAGCGACTGGCTGAAGGCCTCCAGGGCCCACTTCGAGGCGTTGTAGATGCCGATGTTGGGCAGCGCCACGATGCCGCCGATCGAGCTGACCTGCAGGATGTGCCCGCTGCCCTGCTCGCGCATGAACGGCAGGGCCGCCTGGGTGATCCAGAGCGCGCCGAACACGTTGGTGTCGAACTGGGCGCGCGCCTCGGCCTCGCTGATCTCCTCGATCATCCCGAACTGGCCGTACCCGGCGTTGTTGACGACGACGTCCAGCCGGCCGAACCGCTCGTGCGCCGCCCGCACCGCGGCGATGCCGCCCTCGCGATCGGTGACGTCGAGCTGCAGGGGCAGGAAGCGGTCGCCGAAGCGGGTGACCAGCTCGTCGAGGGTGGCGGTGTCGCGGGCGGTGGCCGCCACGGAGTCGCCGCGCTCGAGGGCGGCGGTCGCCCACTCGCGGCCGAAGCCGCGGGAGGCGCCGGTGATGAACCAGGTCTTGGGCATGGTGTCCTCTCTGTCCGTCTGCTCCGGTCAATGAACACCGGCAGCGGTGTGTTCCGGCGCTAACCTGGCGCGGTGCCCGACGGGACGCCGACGTTCCGCCCGCTGCGCCGGTCCGACTTCGACCTGCTGGCCCGGTGGCTGGCCGAGCCCCTGGTCGCCCGCTGGTGGGCGCACGACCCGGCGGCGGTCGAGGCCGACTTCGGGCCGAGCGTCGACGGCGCCGACGCCACGGAGATGCTGCTCGCCTGCTCCGGCGACGTCCCCTTCGGCCTGGTGCAGCGCTATCCGATCGCCGCCTATCCGGAGTACGTCGAGGAGCTCTCGCCCCTGGTGGAGCTGCCGCCCGGGGCGCTGAGCATCGACTACCTGATCGGCGAGCCGGCGGCGCGCGGTGGCGGGGGGAGCCGGATGATCGCCGCGGCGGTGGCCGGCTGCTGGGCGCGCTATCCCGACGCCCGCGACGTCGTCGTCCCGGTCGCGCTGGGCAACGTCGCGTCGTGGCGGGCGCTGGAGAAGGCCGGCTTCGAGCGGATCGCCGAGGGGCCGCTGACGCCGGACAACCCGATCGACCCGCCCGACCACGTCGTCTACCGGATCCGCCGGCCGGGGCCGCGCGCGGGATGAGGTACCGAGGTGGTCAGGCCGGGACGGCCGCCCCGGCGGCCAGCGCCTCCGCGGGGCCGGGGCGGCCGAAGTACCACCCCTGCCCGCAGTCGACGCCCAGGTCGCGCAGCGCCGAGGCGTCGTCCGCCGTCTCCACGCCCTCGGCGACCACCCGGGCGCCGCAGCCGTGGCCGAAGGTGACCAGCGAGCCGACGAGCGTGCGCAGGACGTGGTCGCCGGCCAGGCCCGTCACGACGCTGCGGTCGATCTTCACGACGTCGGGCTGGGTGACCACGATGTGCCGCAGCGACGAGAAGCCGGCGCCGACGTCGTCGACGGCCAGCCGGAGCCCGGCTGCGCGGAGGGGGCCGAGGACGGCCGAGAGGGCGGCGTAGTCCTCGACGGCGTCGTGCTCCGAGAGCTCCAGCACCACCCGGGGGAGCGGCAGCTGCTGGAGCAGCCGCGCGCAGCCGTCGGTGAGCAGGGTCGCGGGGGAGACGTTCACGGCCAGGTAGCCGTCGATGGCAGGGAGGTGCGCGGCCGCGCGCTCCAGGGCCAGCAGCTCCAGTGCATGACCGAGGCCGACGCTGTGCGCCTCGGCGAAGACGGTGTCCGGCGCCCGTTCCCACGGGGCGGGGAAGCGGCTGAGCGCCTCCGCGCCGACCCGCCGGCCGGTGAC
Organism: Blastococcus sp. SYSU D00820; assembly: GCF_054050695.1. Lineage (NCBI taxonomy): Bacteria > Bacillati > Actinomycetota > Actinomycetes > Geodermatophilales > Geodermatophilaceae > Blastococcus > Blastococcus sp. SYSU D00820. The sequence continues at coordinate 34,043 of NZ_JBJGZW010000033.1, read as the reverse complement.
GAGGTCGACGATCGGCTGCAGGGCGACCACCGGCCCGCCGTCGCCCATGACCGGCAGCAGCCGGCCCTCGATCTCGGTCCGTCGCTGCTGCTCCCGCACCTGGGGCTCGACGATCACCGCGGCGGCCGCGGCCAGCACGTCCATGAGCGCCTTGTCGCGCTCGGCGAGCTCGTGGTCGGAGGTGAGGCCGAAGGCGCACAGCGTGCCGTAGAGGCTGCCGTCGCTGAGCCGCACGGGCGCGGAGACGTAGCTGCGGATGCGCGGGATGCGCGCGGAGGGCAGCGCCATGGCGGCCGGGAAGCGCTTCACGTCCGGGATCACGGCGGGCAGCCGGCCGTCGAGGATGGCCTGGCAGAACGACGTCCGCTGGGGAACCGCGGCGCCCTCGCGCACCGGCACCGGGAGCGAGGACTCGACCACCTCGAGGTGCTGGGTGGTGCCGTCGAGCCGGCTCAGGAAGGCCACGCTCAGTCGCAGGGACCTCTTGGCCGTGCGCAGCAGGTCGGCGATCTGCTGGTCGGCGGCGGAACGCTGTCGGCGCATGCGGCGTCATCGACATCGGTTGTGCACGACTGGAGCGGCCTCACCCGGAGGGAGTGCCGGTGCCGGTGGCGGCGCTGGCTCAGCCCTCCAGCAGGCCGGCCTCGTGGGCGAGGATCGCCGCCTGCGTGCGGTTGGCCAGGCCCAGCTTGGTGAGCAGCCGGCTGACGTAGGTCTTCACCGTCGCCTCGCTGACGAACAGTTCCCGGGCCAGCTCCGCGTTCGAGCCGCCGCCGCCCAGCAGCACGAGCACCTCGCGCTCGCGCTCGGACAGCTCGGCGATCCGCTGCAGCGCGGCGGCCCGGCGGGGTGCGGTCCGCCGGTCGACGTAGGACTCGATGAGCGTCGCGGTGACCTTGGGCGACAGCGTCGCGGTGCCGTCGGCGACCGCACGCACCGCCGCGGCGATCTCCCGGGGCGGGGTGTCCTTGAGCAGGAAGCCGGCGGCCCCGGCGGCCAGCGCCGCGTACACGTACTCGTCCACGTGGAAGGTCGTGAGGACGGCGACCTGTGGCGGGTGCGGCAGCGCGAGGATCCGCCGGGTCGCCTCCAGCCCGTCCATGACCGGCATCCGGATGTCGGTGAGGACGACGTCGGGTCGCAGCTGCTCGGCGGCGGCCACCGCGGCCCGCCCGTCCCCCGCCTCGCCGACCACCTCGAAGCCGCCGGTCGCCTCGAGCACGGTGCGCAGCCCGAAGCGGACCAGCTCCTCGTCGTCGACCAGCAGCACGCGGATCGGACCGGCGTCGGTCATGGTGTCCCCGGTTCGCTACCGCGGGGCGCTCCGCTCCTCGCTCGTCCCTCGCTGCGATGCTCACGCCCCTGTCCGCTCACGAGGGCAGCACCGCCTCGACGGCGAACCCGCCGTCCAGCCGCGGCTCCGCCGTCAGCCGGCCGTCCAGGGTGCGCACCCGCTCACTCAACCCCACCAGGCCGTACCCGCCGCTGGGCGGGGCGGCCGCCGTCTTCCCGGCGCCGTTGACCACGCGCACGGTCAGCTCGCCGCCGGCCCGCTCGACGGTCACGCAGACCGGCGCCCCGGGCGCGTGCTTGCCGGCGTTGGTCAGCGCCTCCTGCACGATCCGGTAGGCCGCCCGGCCGACGGTGGGGTCCACCGGCTCGCCGGGCAGGTCGCGCAGCTCGACGGCCATGCCGGCCTCGCGCGCCGCGGCGACCAGCCGCGGCAGGTCGGCCAGGCCCGGCTGCGGGCCCAGCGGCGCGGCCTCGTCGATCTCCGCCTCCCGCAGCACGCCGACCATCTGGCGCAGCTCCTCCAGCGCCTGCCGGCCGGCGGTCTGCACCTGCGCGGCCAGCTGCTCCACCCGGTCGCGGTCGGCGGCGGCGACCTCGATGGCGCCGGCCTGCAGCACCATGAGGCTCACCCGGTGGCCGACGGCGTCGTGCATCTCCCGGGCGATCCGGGTCCGCTCGGTGTGCACCGCCTCCCGGGCCATGAGCTCGCGCTCGGCCTCGGCCCGCTCCGCCCGGTCGCGCAGCGCCGCGAGCAGCAGCGCGCGGGTGCGCTGCCAGACCCCGATGGCCCCGGGCAGCACCAGCACCAGCGCGATCGCGCCGAGCGCGCCGACGGCCTCGTCGCGCGTGCCGAGCGTCCACGGCCGGGTGAGGGCGACCGCCCCGACCACCCCCGCGCCGATCCGCACCGACCACCGCCCGACGTACCGGCAGACCGCGTAGGCGGTCAGCAGCATCGCGACGGTCAGGGCCGGCACCAGCGCACCCAGGACGGCGCTGACGGCGAAGGGCACCAGCGGCGTGGAGCGACGGAAGAGGAAGAGGCTCACCACCAGCACCACGCCGCCGCCGACCAGCGTCGCGTCGGCCACCAGCCGGGCCTCCGGGGTAACGACCCCGATGGCGACGGTGCCGGTGCCCAGCAGGGCGACCAGGGCCTCGAACCAGAGGCTGCGCGCGCCGAGGCCGGGCCAGACGCGGTCCCGGAGCCTCATGCGGCGAAGCGTATTTCCCCCTGGCCCCGCCGCGGGTCGGCCGATCGGCTGCCCGCGGATCGACTTCCGGATGACACGGCCGCGACGTCCGTCGACCGCAGGTCCAGCCGCCCGGCCGACGCGGGGACCCGCCTCCAGCGAGCAGATTCGTCGCCGTGACCGGACGAGCCGGTCGGTCGAGGAGGCCATGATGATCTCGGTCAGCGGACTGACCAAGCGGTACGGACCCCGCACCGTCGTCGACGACGTCTCGTTCGTCCTGGAGCCGGGCACGGTGACCGGCTTCCTCGGGCCGAACGGCGCCGGCAAGACCACGACCATGCGGATGATGACCGGCCTGGTGCCGGCCAGCGCCGGCACGGCGACCGTCGACGGCCGGCCCTACGTCGACCTGCCGAACCCCGGTGCCGTCGTCGGCACGCTGCTCGACGCCTCCGCCGTCCACCCGGGCCGCACCGGACGGGCCCACCTGCGCCTGCTGGCCGCCCGCGTCGGGGTGCCGGCCGCGCGGGTCGAGGAGGTGCTCGGGCAGGTCGGCCTGGCCGGCGCCGCCGGACGGCGGATCGGCGGCTACTCCCTCGGCATGCGCCAGCGGCTGGGCATCGCCGCGGCGCTGCTGACCGACCCGCCGGTGCTCGTCTTCGACGAGCCGGCCAACGGGCTGGACCCCGAGGGCATCCGCTGGATGCGCGACCTGCTCCGCGGCCACGCCGTCCGCGGCGGCACGGTGCTGCTCTCCTCCCACCTGCTCGGCGAGGTGGAGCACACCGTCGACCGGCTGCTGGTCATCGGCAACGGCCGGATCGTGGCCGACGGCCCGGTCGCCTCGCTGCTCGGCGGCGACGGGACGGCGGTCGTGGCCACCGACCCCGCCGCGCTGGCGACCGCCCTCGAGCGGGCGGGGTTCCACGTGCAACACGACGCCGGCGCCCTGCACGTGCCCGGCGCCGAGCCCGCCGCGGTGGGTGCCGTCGCCGCGGCCGCCGGGATCGCCCTGGTCGACCTGCGCCCGGTCGCCCGGCGTCTCGAGGACGTCTTCTTCTCCCTCACCGCCTGATCGCCCCTCTCTCCTCAGGAGCCCGCCATGACCACCACGACCGCCGCCGTCCCCACTCCCGTCCGTCCCGCCGTCCGAGCCGGGGCCGCGCCCCTGGCCACCCTGGTCGGCATCGAGATCCGCTCGTCGCTGTCCACCCGCTCCGGCAAGGCGCTGGCAGGGGTCGCGGCCCTGCTGGCGCCCGCGGCCGTGGCGGTGGTGAGCAGCGCCAGCAGCGAGCCGCTCAGCGGCGTCGCCGGCCCGCTCGGGGTGGTCGGCATGCTCACTTCGCTGGTCCTCCTGGCGGTGGGCGTCCTGTCGACCGCCGGCGAGTGGAGCCACCGCACGGTGCAGACGACGTTCCTGCTCACCCCCCGCCGCGGGCAGGTGCTGGCCACCAAGACCGTCGCCGTCGCGGTGCTGGCCGCCGCCCTCGCCGCGGTGTCGACCGCCCTCACCGCCGGTGTGCTGGCCCTCCTCGAGAGCGGCGCCGGCTGGGACGGCGCCGGCCGGGCGATGGTCGTGGCCACGGCCGCCGGCGCGGTCTTCGCGGTGATCGGCGCCGGTGCCGGCGCGGCCCTGGCCAACACACCCGCCGCGCTGACCACGCTGTACCTGGTGGTCCTCGGCGTCATGCCGGTGCTGCGCGGGTTCAAGCCGGAGATCGGCACGAAGGTCGACCCGGTCGAGGCCGTCGTGGCGCTCGCCCAGGGGCACGCGCAGACGCAGTCGGTGCTCGTCCTCTCCGCCTGGACCGTGCTCGCCCTGGTGGCCGGAGCGGTCGTCACGCGCCGCCGCGCCGTCGCCTGAACCCCGCTTCCCTCCGTCCCCGCCGGCCGCGCGCCGGCGGGGACGTCCCGCTGAGCCGGAGAGCGGTCGGGGACGGCGGCCGTTGCGTGCTACAACGACGTGCCGGCAGGAAGAGGGAACGTGGGCGCGATCGTGGGCACGGCTCCGCGCCCCCGCGTGCGCCGGGGACGCGTGGATTTCGTCGTCCTGGCCTCCGGGGTGCTGGCCTTCGCGCTGCTCCAGTCGCTGGTCATCCCGGTGCTGCCGACCATCCAGCACGCCCTCGGCACCACCCAGGCCGACGTCACCTGGGTGCTGACCGCCTACCTGCTCGCCGCCTCGATCTGCACGCCCGTCGTCGGGCGGCTCGGCGACATGACGGGCAAGAAGCGCATGTTCGTCCTCGCCCTGGCCACGCTCGCCGTCGGCTGCCTGGTCTCGGCGCTGGCCACGTCGCTGCCGGTCATGATCGCCGGGCGCGTCGTCCAGGGCATCGGCGGCGGGGTCATGCCGCTGGCCTTCGGCATCGTCCGCGACCGGTTCGCCGAGGAGGACGTGCCCTCGGCGATCAGCGTGATCGCCTCGATGGGCGCGGCCGGCTCCGGGGTGGGGCTGGTGCTGGCCGGTCCGCTGGTCGACGCGCTCGGGCCGGACTGGCTGTTCTGGGCGCCGTTCGTCGTGCTGGTCGTCGCCTGCGTCGCGGCGCAGGCGGTGCTGTCGGAGTCGCCGCGCCGGCCCGGCGGGCGGGTCAACTGGGCGGCGGCGGGGCTGCTGTCGGCCTGGCTGGTGGCGCTGCTGCTGCCGGTCAGCCAGGGCTCGTCGTGGGGGTGGACGTCGCCGGCGGTGCTCGGCCTGCTCGCCGCCGCCCTGGTGCTCGCCGTCGCCTGGATCGTCGTGGAGTCACGGTCGCGCTCCCCGCTGATCGACATGCGGATGATGCGGCTGCGGGCGGTGTGGACCACCAACTTGGTGGCCCTCATGGTCGGGCTGGCGATGTACGCGTCGTTCGCCTTCCTCTCCCAGTTCCTCCAGACGCCGCCGTCGGCCGGCTACGGCTTCGGCGCGACCGTGACCGAGTCGGGGCTGCTCGTGCTGCCGCAGACGGCGGTCGCCTTCCTCGTCGGGCTGGTCGCCGGCCGGCTGGGTCAGCACTACGGCTCCAAGAACGTGCTGCTCGCCGGGATCGCCACGTCGGTGCTGGGCTACGTGCTGTTCGCCCTGCTGCACGACACGCCCTGGCAGGTGGTCGCGCTGACCACGCTGATGGGTGGCGGGTCCGGCGTCATCTTCTCCTCGATGTCGAACCTCGTCGTCACCGCGGTGCCCCGGTCGCAGACGGGCGTGGCCAGCGGGATGAACGCCAACATCCGCACGATCGGCGGCTCCATCGGCTCCGCCGTCATGGCCGCCGTCGTGACCAGCCACCCCGGGCCCACCGGCCTGCCCACCGAGTCCGGCTACGTCAACGGGTTCCTCGTGCTCACCGGCGGGCTGGTGCTGGCCTGGTTCGCCGCGTTGCTCGTGCCCGCCGTCCGGCGGGACGCCGTCTCGCGCGAGGAGCCCGACGTGCCGCTGCGGCACCCGGCAGGGGGCCTGGTGGCGGGTGGGTCGCTGGTGGGCGACGAGGCCTGAGCCAGATGCTGCGCGGTGCCGGAATCGCGCTTCCGGCCCTTGCCCGGTCCGGTCCTCGACGAGCGTCGCGCCCGCTCTGAGCTGCGCTTTCATCTTGTCCGGCGTTCGGGATCCGAGTAAACTCCGTACATGTGTTCGACGGTTGATCCGGGAGGCGATGTCCTCGACGCGATCGCTGCCGGGGTCGCCGAGCGCAACCGGCGGGACGCCGAGCTGACCCGGCAGGTGCGGGCGGCGGAACTGTCCCAGGCGGCCGAGCGCGACGGGCTGAAGGCGATGACCTCGTGGCTGGTCGGGCACTGCCGGATGGCCAGGTCCGAGGCGCTGCGGCTGGTCCGCAACGGCCGCGCGCTGGAGCACCTCCCCGCGCTCGCGGAGGCGTTCGCGGCCGGGCTGGTCAGCGCGCAGCAGGTGCACGTTGTCGCCGACGCCGTGACCCCCGCGCGGCTGGCCGCCGCGGCGGCGCAGGGGGTAGACCTGGCGGTGATCGACGCGGTGCTCACCCAGGTCGCGGTCGACCAACCGGTCGAGAACCTCGTGCAAGCGGTGCAGAAGTACGTCGACAATCTCGACCCCGACGGGCCGGAACCCGACCCGACCGAGCAGCGGTCGGCGCACACCACGCGGCACGCCGACGGATCGATGACCCTGCGTGCCGAACTCGACCCGGTGACCGCCGAGAAGGTCGAGGCCGCCCTGGCGTCGCACGAGCAGGCCGACCGCCCCGCAGACGACACCCGCACCCGCGCGCAGCGGCGGGGGGACGCGCTCGCGCAGGTCTTCGACAACTCCCTGGCGTCGGGGTCGCTGCCGGTGCTGCGCACCCGCAAGCCGCACGTGGTCGCCACGATCCCCCTGTCGGACCTGGCCTCGCCCGACACCGGCCGTGGCGCCGGGCGGATGGGGTTCGGCGCCGCCATCTCCGCCGCACGGGCCCGCTGGCTGGCCTGCGACGGGGAGGTCACCCGCCTGGTCATGGGCCCGGAGGGGCAGCCGCTGGACGTGGGCAGGACCGCCCGCGTCGTGCCGCCGCACCTGCGGCGGGCGGTCGAGGCCCGGGACGGGGCCTGCGTGTTCGCCGGGTGTACCGCCCCGACGCACTGGTGCGACGTCCACCACCTGGTGCACTGGATCGACGGCGGCGCCACCAGCCTGGACAACTCCGCGCTGCTGTGCGAACGGCACCACTCGAAGGTGCACCACGGCTTCCGCATCGAACGGCAACCCGACGGCCGATGGCGCACCTACCGGCCAGACGGCACCGAGATCCGCACGCCCGCACCCCTCCGCGCCACCGCCGCCTGACGAGACCGGCCGCCCCGCCGCCGCGCCCGCGCGAGCGGCGCAACCGGTATGCCCGGAGGCGCGAGGTCGCTACGTCCAGCCCCCGTGCTGCGCGCACCGTGCGCTCCCTGACCATTCCGCGGCGGGAACGGTCACCCACCGCACAGTGCTCGTGCACGGCCACGCCGCGACCGCCTTCCAGCCGGCAACGCTCCGCGCGTCCGCCGTCCGAGGCACGTCCGCGGCGTGACGCCGGTCGCGATCCGGAATGGGCGACGCCGTGCCCGTGTCGCACCTGGCATGGACCTGTTCTCCCCGGTGACCCTCGGCGACCTCGAGCTCGCCAACCGCGTCGTCATGGCCCCCCTGACCCGCAAGCGCTCCGGTATCGCCGGCGTGCCCGGGGACCTCGTCGTCGAGCACTACCGCCAGCGGGCCGGCGTCGGGCTGATCGTCACCGAGGGCACCTTCCCCGCGCCGCAGGGGCAGGCCTTCGACGGCCAGCCGGGGCTGGCCACCGACGAGCAGGCCGCCGGGTGGCGCCGGGTGGCCGACGCGGTGCACGAGCGCGGTGGCCGGATCGTCGTCCAGGTGATGCACGGCGGGCGGGTGACCCACCCCGACGTCAACGGTGGCCTCCGGGTGGAGGCGCCCAGCGCGATCGCGATCGACGGCGAGGTGCACACCGCCGGCGGCAAGCAGCCCTTCCCCGTGCCGCACGCGCTGACCACCGAGGAGCTGCCGACGACGGTCGCCGAGTTCGTCGCCGCCTGCCGCCGGGCGGTCGACGCCGGGCTGGACGGCGTGGAGCTGCACGCGGCCAACGGCTACCTGCTGCACGAGTTCCTGTCACCGGCGGCCAACCGGCGCGAGGACCGCTACGGCGGCTCCCCGGAGAACCGGGCACGCTTCGTCGCCGAGGTGGTCGAGGCGGTGGCCGCCGCGATCGGCGCCGGCCGGGTGGGCCTGCGGATCTCCCCGGAGCACAACATCCAGGGCGCGCTCGAGACCGATCGCGGCGACGTCCTGGCCACCTACGGCTCCCTCGTCGACCGGCTGCGCCCGCTGGGCCTGGCCTACCTCTCCGTGCTGCACCGCGAGCCGGCCGGCGACCTGGTGCAGGAGCTGCGCCGCCGCTTCGGCGGGCCGCTCATGGCCAACAGCGGCTTCGGGCCCGTCACCACCCGCGAGGAGGCGGTCGCGCTGGTCGAGGCCGCGCACGCCGACGTCGTCGCCGTGGGGCGGCCGGTGCTGGCCAACCCCGACCTGGTGGCGCGCTGGGCCGGGCAGCACCCGGAGAACACCCCCGACCCGCGCACCTTCTACACCGACGGTGCCGAGGGCTACACCGACTACCCGGAGCTGCGCGCGAGCTGAGCCCCGACCGCGCGCAGGAATCGCCGCCACTCCCGTCCAGCGGGACCACACTCGGCACCGCCGGAGACCACCGGCGAGCGGGTCCTGACGGCACGGAAGGGGACGGTCATGGACCGCAGGACGGGAACTGCCACGGGGGGCACGGAGCGCGAGCAGCTGCACGGGGACGCACCGCCGAGGAGCCGCACCTGGGACCGCATCGCGGGCGGGGCGGGGGTGCTCTTCTTCCTCCTGATCGTCGCCAGCTTCTTCACGCCGGACACCCCCGGTGTGGAGGACGGCGGAGCGGCCATCGCCGCCGCGATCGCGGAGGACCGGGCCGGCCACCAGTGGTCGCTGCTGCTGGCCTTCCTCTCCGACATCACGTTCCTCGTGTTCCTGGCCGGCCTCTTCAGCAGGCTGCGCCGGGCCGAGGGACACGGCGGGCTGTTCAGCGGGCTGGTGGCGATCGCCGGCGCGGTGTTCGTCTCGACGATCATGGCCTCCGAGGGGATCTACCTCGCCATGGTGACCGGGACGGCCGACGTCGGTGACGAGCCCGCCGTCTTCACCACGCTGGCGGTGCTCAACGACTGGACGGGCTCGGTGACGCTCGCCGCCGGCGTGGCGCTGTTCCTGGGGGTGGCGGCGGGCATCGTCAGCACCTCCGCGCTGCCGAACTGGCTGGGCTGGTGGGCGGCCGTCGTGTGCGTGCTGCTGCTGGTCAGCCTGGCCGGGGTCTTCCAGGAGGAGCTCGAGGGCGGTGTCGTCGAGTACACCGGCTTCGGCGGGTTCATCCTCATGATGCTGTGGACGCTCACCACCGGCGTCGTCCTGCTGGTGCGGGCCGGCCGCCCGGCGACGCGCCGGCAGGAGGTCGCGGCCGGCTGACCCCGACGGAGCCCCGAGGTCAGCGCTGGGCGAACCGCGCGGCGACGTCGTTCCGCCCCGGGCCGGTGAGCTCGGCCAGCCCCGCGGCCCGGCCGGTCGCCACCAGCAGCAGGCTGCCGGCCGGCCCGCGCACCACCGGGCCCTCGCCGGCCGACCAGTCGGCGTCGGTGGCCACGAACCGCAGCCCGGCGAACCGCCGGTCGGCCCGCCCGTAGAAGGCGTTCCCCCACACGTGCTGCAGCGCCGGGACGGCGCGTTCCGGGGGCACCTCCCGGCGCCAGCCGAGCGGGCGGGCGATGTCCTGCCCGTGCACGAGGACGTCGGTCAGCGGGTCCAGCGGACCGCTCAGCGGTACCCGGTGGTCGACGTCCGCGGTGGCGCGCAGCAGGGCGATCAGCTCGGCCGGCCGGTGCGCCGCCGCGAGCCGGCGCGCCCAGGCCGCCTCCGCCGCGTCGAAGCTGCCCCGCGCCCGCACGACCTGCACCAGGGTGGCCAGCAGGGTCTGGCGGTGCGACAGCGTCAGGTGCGCGAGGACGTCGTGCACCGTCCACGCCGGGCACAGCGACCGGACCTGCCAGTCCGCCTCGTCGAGGCTTTCCAGGAAGTCGCAGAGGTCGGAGCGCTCGGCGGCGACGTCGGCGAGCATGCCGACCCGGGGATGTCGGGGCACGAGGGGCAGACCGGGCCGGCCGTCGGAACTGATCGGTCAGGCCGGGACGCGCAGGAGCACGCCGGTCCGCCGCTCGGACAGTTCCCACAGCTCGTCGATCCGCCGCTGCAGGTCCCACCGGCGCAGCAGCGGCCGCCGGACGGCGGGGCCGTTGGACCCGTAGCGCGGGGCGTAGAGCTCGCCGCCGCGGGCCGCCGGATCGGTGGCCGCGCGCAGCTGCGGCCGGGCGCCCTCCGCCGGTGACATGCCGGCGCGGGCGGCGAACGCCTCGAACACCGGGGCGATCCATCCGCCGCCGCCCTCGCGGACGGTGGTGGCCATCAGGTCGGTGCTGGTCAGCCCCGGATGCGCGATCAGGCTCTGCGCGCGGACGCCGGCCCCCGAGAACTGCTGCTGCAGGCCCAGGCCGAAGTGGTAGTTGGCCCACTTGGCGCGGGCGTAGGCATGCCAGGGGCGGTAGCGGGCCAGGTCGGGGTCGGCGGGGTCGACCGGGCGGCCCCGGAGGCGGGCGGTGCTGGTCACGGTGACGACGCGGGCGGCGTCGGCTCGGAGCAGCGCCGGCAGCAGATGTGCGGTCAGGGCGAAGTGCCCGAGGTGGTTGATCCCGAACTGCGACTCGAAGCCGTCGGCGGTCCGCCGCTCCGGCATCGCCATGATCCCGGCGTTGTTGACCAGGACGTCGACGCTCGGGTGCGCACGGCCGATCCGCCCGGCCGCCTCCGCGACCGAGGCCAGGGAGCCCAGGTCGAGCGGCACGACCTCCGTCGAGGCCTGCGGCGTGCGGGCGTGGATCTGCCCGTCCGCCGTCCGCGCCTTGGCCTGGTCCCGCGCGGCGATCACCACGTGCGCCCCGGCCCGCGCCAGCTCGTGGGCGGTGACCAGGCCCAGGCCGCCGTTGCCGCCGGTGACCACCGCGACGCGGCCGGTGAGATCGGGCATGTCGGCGGAGGTCCACGGCACGGGCACAGTCTGACCCCTTGACAGGCAAGTGGCTACTTGCCTATACCTGTGCCGTGGACGCCGATCCCGAGCTGTTCCGGGCTCTGGGCGACGCGACCCGTCGCACGATCCTGGACGAGCTGACCGAGAAGGACGGCCAGACGCTGTTCGAGATCTGCACCCGGCTGACCATGAAGCACGGCCTGTCCTCCTCGCGGCAGGCCATCTCGCAGCACCTCGCGGTGCTCGAGGAGGCCGGTCTGGTGCACACCCGGCGGCAGGGCCGGTACAAGTTCCACCACCTCGACACGGGCCCGCTGCGGTCGATCGTCGAACGGTGGCCCATCGAGCGAGAGGCACCCCCGTGATCCGCATCAACATCACCAGCGTGTTCGTCGACGACCAGGCCAAGGCGCTGGCCTTCTACACCGAGAAGCTCGGCTTCCAGAAGAAGACCGACGCGCCCGCCGGCGAGTACCGCTGGCTCACCGTGGTCTCCCCGGCCGCCCCGGACGGCGTCGAGCTGCTGCTCGAGCCCGACGGCCACCCGGCGGCGCGCCCCTTCAAGGAGGCGCTGGTGGCCGACGGCATCCCGTTCACGCAGTTCGCCGTCGACGACGTGCACGCCGAGGTCGAGCGGCTCAAGGGCCTCGGCGTCACCTTCACCCAGGAGGCGACCGACTTCGGGCCGGTGGTCACCGCCGTCCTCGACGACACCTGCGGCAACCTGATCCAGCTCGCCCAGCTGAAGGCGTAGCCGGTCAGGAGCGGCGGCGCCCCAGCAGGTAGCCCAGCACCACGCCGAGCGCGGTGAACAGCCCGCCCGACGCCGCGCCCAGCAGGAACGAGTTCAGGTCCAGCTGGGCGCCGGCGGCGACCGGGGCGGCCCTGCCGGAGAAGACCTGCGGAGCCGGAGCCGGAGCCGGAGCAGGGGCCGCCGAGGGCGCCGCCGTCCCGCTGACCGCCGCGGCCGACGGCCGCGGCTCCGGCACCGCGGCGACCGGGGAGGTCAGCTCCCGGTCGATCGCGGAGAAGAACTGCCCCGCCATCCGCTTGGCGACGCCGGTGATCATCCGCTGGCCCACGCCGGCGACCGGGCCGCCCACCACCGCGTCGGCGGAGTAGGTCAGCGCGGTCCCCTCGTCCGACGGCGTCAGGGTGATCGTCACCGTCGCCCGCACGTTGCCCGGCGCGCCCGCCCCGGAGGCGTGCATGACGTAGGACGTCGGCCGCTGCTGGTCCGACAGCCGCACCTCGCCGGCGTAGGTGCCCTTGATCGCCCCGACCCCGACCGAGACGTTCATCCGGTAGGAGTCGTCGCCGACCTGCTCCAGCGACTCGCAGCCCGGGATGGTCCGCGCCAGCACCGCCGGGTCGGTGATCACCGACCACACCTGGTCGGGGGTCCCGTGCAGCACCGCCGAGCCGTCGAGGTTCACGCGCTTGCTCCGATCTCGGCGCGGCCCGCAGCGGCCGCCGTCCGTTCCGTGTCCGGGGACCGCATCAGGTCGTACAGCTCGGTGGGGGACAGCGGCATCGAGGCGATCCGGCGTCCGGTCGCGTCCTCGATCGCCGAGGCGATCGCCGCCGTCCCCGGGATGACGCCGGCCTCGCCGGCGCCCTTGAGGCCCAGCGGGTTCAGCGGCGAGGGCGTCTGCTGGTGGTCGATGACGACGTCGGGCACCTCCGACGCGTACGGCATCAGGAAGTCCATGAAGGAGGCGTTCTGCAGCTGCCCGTCGGAGTCGTAGGCCATCCGCTCGTACAGCGCGCCGCCGACGCCCTGGGCCACCCCGCCGTGCACCTGGCCCTCGACGATCATCGGGTTCACCACGTTGCCGCAGTCGTGCACCACCGCGTACTTCACGACGTCGATCTCCCACGTCGCCGGGTCGATCTCCACGACCGCCGCGTGCGCGCCCGACGCGAACGTCGACCGGATCGGCGAGTAGTAGTCGCGGTGCTCCAGGCCGGGGGCGTCGCCCTCGGCCACCGGCGGCTTGTCGTCCGACCCCTGGACGGCGAACTGGGTGGCCTGCTTGGCGGCCTCGTCGAACGCGTACCGCAGCGGGTTGGACAGCACGGCGACCGTGCGCAGCGGGATCGACGCCCCCGGCGTCCCCTTGACCTGCACCACGCCCTCGTCGATCTCCAGGTCGCCGGGGTCGGCCTCGAGCACGTCCGCGGCGATCCGCAGCGCCTTCTCCCGCACCCCGCGCGCGGCCAGCGCGATCGCGTTGCCGCTCATCACCGCCGCCCGCGAGGCGAACGTCCCCACCGCGTAGCCGAACCGCCGGGTGTCGCCGGTGGTGACCTCGACGTCCTCGATCGGCACCCCCAGCTCGGAGGCGACGATCTGGGCGAACACCGTCTCGTGCCCCTGACCCTGCGAGGTCAGCCCGGTCGACACCAGCACCTTGCCGCTGCCCAGCACCTGCACGTGCCCGCCCTCGTACGGGCCGGGCCCGGTGCCCTCCACGTACAGGGCCATGCCGACGCCCAGCAGCTTCCCGCGCGCCTCGGCGTCGGCCCGCAGCTGCTCCGCGGCCTCCCAGCCGACGAGGTCCTTGAGCTTGGCCAGCAGCCCCGGGTAGTCGCCCGAGTCGTAGATGACCGGCCGGCCGTCCTGGAACGTCAGCCGGTGGTCGTAGGGGAACTGGTCGGGCTGGATCAGGTTCCGCTCGCGGACGACGGCGCGGTCCAGGCCCAGCGCGTCGGCGATGCGGTCCATGGTCCGCTCCATCGCGTAGCAACCCTGCGGCCGCCCGGCGCCGCGGTAGGGCGTCACGATGACGGTGTTGGTGTAGACGCTCTCCACGACCACCCGGTACACCGGCAGCGCGTACGGCCCGACCAGCTGGGTGGCCGTCACGATCGGCACGATGATCCCGTAGGGCGTGTAGGCGCCGTTGTCGTGCCAGATGTGGACGTCGAGCGCGGTGATCCGGCCGTCGTCGTCGTACCCGACGGTGATCTCCTGCCGCTGCTGGCGCTCGTGCGCCGAGCCGATGAAGTGCTCGCGCCGGTCCTCGGCCCACTTCACCTCGCGGCCGAGCGCGATCGCCGCCATCGGCACCAGCAGCTCCTCCGGCCACGGGTGCACGATCTTCACGCCGAAGCCGCCGCCGACGTCCGGCGCGATGACCTCGACGGCGTCCAGCGACAGCTCCAGCTTCGCGGCGATCGCCGCGCGCACCGACGTCGAGGCCTGGGTGCTCGAGTAGACCCGTAGCGAGGAGTCCGCCGGGTCCCACCGCGCGTGCACGCCCTTGCCCTCGAGGGGCATGCAGGCGCTGCGCTCGATGTACTGGGTGAACGACAGCGTGTGCGGCGCGGCGGCCAGCGCCGGCTCGACGTCGCCGGTCTCCTGGTGGTGCCGGGCGGCGACGTTGTCGGGGATCTCCGCGTGGACGGCGTGCTCGGCGGCCCGGGCGGCGTCGACCCCGACGACGGTCGGCAGCTCCTCGTAGGTGACCACGATCCGCTCGGCGGCGTCCTCGGCGAGGTACCGGTCGGCGGCCACCACCATGACCACCGGCTCGCCGACGTGGTTGACCTCGCCGTTGGCCAGCGGGTAGCCGGTGCGCGGCGCGTGCAGCTGGGGGTGCGGGATGAGCACCGGCAGCGGCTCGGCCATCGGGCCGGTGAGGTCCTCGTAGGTGTAGATCGCCCAGACCCCGTCGACGTCCAGCGCGCCCTCGACGTCGATGTCGACGATCCGGGCGTGCGCGTGCGGGCTGCGCACGAAGGCCGCGGCCAGGGCGTCGGCGCCGATGTCGTCGAGGTAGCGGCCCTTCCCGACGATGAGGCGGGCGTCCTCGCGGCGGCGGACCGGTTCGCCGAACAGCTTGGTGGTCATCGCCGTCCCCCTCCCGTCGCCTTCCGCGCGCGAAAGGCGGTCATCGGACGTCCCGCATCGCCGCGGCGGCGTGCCGCACGGCCTTCTTGATGTTCGCGTAGCCCGTGCACCGGCAGAGGTTGCCGCCGACCAGCTCGTCGACCTCCTCCTCGGTGATCTCCACCGAGTTGTCGCGCCCGTCGAGGCCGGCGGCGATGGTCACGAGGAAGCCCGGCGTGCAGAAGCCGCACTGCAGCGCGTGGCACTCCCGGAACGCCTCCTGCACGGGGTGCAGCACCTGTCCGCCCCGGTGGTCCTCGCGGGCCAGCCCCTCGACGGTGGTCACCGCGCCGCCGTCGACCTGGACGGCGAGCACCAGGCAGGAGCGCACCGGCTCGCCGTCGACCAGCACGGTGCAGGCCCCGCAGACGCCGTGCTCGCAGCCCACGTGCGTGCCGGTCAGCCCGAGGTCGTGCCGCAGCGCGTCCGACAGCAGCCGGCGGACCGGCACGGTGGCCTGCCGCGGAACGCCGTTCACGGTGACGGTGATGGTGCGCTCGGTGTCCACCGAGGTCATGCAGCAGTCCTCTCGAAGTCCACGGCTCGGTTCCGGGCTCGGTCCGCTCCTCGCTCGCCGGCGCTCGCTGCGATGCTCACTCACCCGTCACCTTCGCGGCGGCCTCGGCGCCCGCCTCCGCCAGCGCCCGCTCCGTGAGCACCCCCACCAGCAGCCTCCGGTAGTCCGCGCTCGCGTGCAGGTCGCCGTCGGGGTCCGCCAGGGTGCGCGCCAGCGCGCCGGCGGCGGCCCAGTCCGCGGTGTCGGCCGGCCGGCCGGCGACGGCCTCGGTCAGGTCGTGCACCTCGGGCACCAGCCCCACCGACAGGTAGGCGGCGCGCGCCGCGGACACCCGGCGGTCCGCGTCGAGCGTGACGACGACGGCCGCGCCGCACACCGCGTAGTCGCCCTTTCGGCGGGCGATCTCGGCGAAGGCGGTGCCGGAGCGCTCGGGCAGCGCGGGGAAGAAGGCGTCCACGACCACCGAGGGGCCGGACAGCGAGGTCTCCAGCGGCCCGACGAACAGGTCGCGCCAGCCCACGGCCTCCCGGCCGGCGGGCGTCGCGACGGTCACCGAGCCGTCGGTCAGGGCGAGGACGGCCGTCATCTCGCCGGAGGGGTCGGCGTGCGCGATCGAGCCGACCGTGGTGCCGCGGTTGCGGATCGCGGGGTGGGCGACGTTCGCCGTCGCCCGGGCCAGCAGCGGCTGGACCCGGGCGGCGGCAATGGCCTGGGGGGAGTCCCCCAGCAGTCGTGCGTGGCGCACCAGCGCCCCGACCCGCACGCCGTCCCCGGTGGCCTCGACGGCGTCGAGGCCGGGCACCCGGTTGATGTCGACCAGCGTGGCCGGCGCCGCGAGCCGCATCGAGAGCAGCGGGAGCAGCGACTGGCCACCGGCGAGCACCTTGGCGCCCGCACCCTCGGCAGCGAGGACGTCGACGGCCTCGTCGAGGGTGCCGGGGTCGGCGTAGCGGAACGGGGCGGGCTTCACCGGGTGCGCTGGCCCTTCCTCGGCGTGCGGCCCCCGGTCACGCCGGGGCGGCCGACCTCGTCGACCGACGACGGGTCGGGCGAGGTCTCGTCGCCCGAGACGTGGCCGAAGGTGGTGCCGGCGGCCGGGTGCGCACCCTCGCGGGTGAGCGCGGCCTTCATGTCGGCCGGGGCCACGGCCCGGGCCAGGTGCCAGCCCGCGACGGCGACGATCGAGCCGAGCGCGATGCCGCTGAGCGAGAAGTTGTCCGTGATCTGCAGCGAGACCGGGCCGATCCCGATGATGATCCCGGCGGCCAGCGGCACCAGGTTGATCGGGTTGGCGAAGTCGACCCGGTTCTCCTTCCAGATCTTGGCGCCGAGCAGGCCGATCATCCCGTAGAGGACGACGGTGATGCCGCCGAGCACCCCGCCCGGGACGATGTTGATCAGCGCGCCGAACTTGGGGCACAGGCCGAGCAGGATCGCCACGATCGCGGCCACGTAGTAGGCCGCCGTGGAGTACACGCGGGTGGCGGCCATGACGCCGATGTTCTCGGCGTAGGTGGTGGTCGGCGAGCCGCCGACCGCGCTGGCGAGCACGGTGGTGACACCGTCGGCGGCGACCGCCCGGCCGATCATCGGGTCGAGGTCGCGCTTGGTCATCTCGCCGACGGCCTTGACGTGCCCGGCGTTCTCGGCGACGAGGGCGATGACCGCCGGCAGCGCCAGCAGCGCGAAGTTCACCGAGAACGACGGCGCGGTGAAGTCGGGGGTGCCGAACCACGGGGCGTCGCTGACCGACTGGAAGCTGATCCGGTCGTGCGGGAAGGCGGTGGCCACGCAGTACGGACCGCCGGTGCACGGGTCGCCGTTGGCGTCGAGCAGGTTCTGGCCGGGCAGCACCGAGGTGATCGGGCCGGAGGTGGCGTCGAGCAGGATCGACAGCAGGTAGCCGAAAATCAGGCCCAGCAGGATCGAGATGCGGGCCCAGAAACCGCGCAGCGCCAGGGCGCAGACGATCACGAACGTCATGGTCGCCAGCGCGACCCACTGGTCCTGCGGCCAGTACGTGGAGGCGGCCACCGGCGCCAGGTTGAAACCGATGAGCATGACCACCGCGCCGGTCACGGCCGGGGGCAGCACCCGGTTGACCACCCGGATGCCGGCGAAGTGGATCAGGACGCCGACGAGCGCGAGGACGACGCCGGCGACCAGGATCGCGCCGACGATGTCGCCGGCGTCCCCGCCCTGGGCGGAGATCGCCGCGGCCGCGCCGACGAACGACGCCGACGTCCCGAGGTAGCTCGGCACCTTCCCGTTCACGATCAGCAGGAAGATGATCGTGGCGATCCCGCTCATCATGATCGCGAGGTTGGCGTCCAACCCCATGATCAGCGGGAAGACGAACGTGGCGCCGAACATGGCGACCACGTGCTGGGCGCCGATGCCGATCGTGAGCGGCCACGACAGCCGCTCGTCCGGTGCGACCGCCTCGCCGAGGGGCGGTGTCTTGCCGTCTCCGTAGAGCTTCCAGCCGAACGCCACTGACGGCCTCCTCGACCTCTCCTGCCGATGGGCCCCGGGAACCGGCGCAGCTCACCGGCCCAGGGAGGCGCCAATGTGACATGGGTCGCGAGGGCGGCGGAAGTACCTCAGCGTTAAATCGTTATCGCCGGGATGTCTCACCACTGAGAGATCTCCGGCGGTACGGTTCCGCGGGTGACCGCCCCGCCGTCGTCCGGAGTCCGCCACGTCTCGCTGCGCAGCGGCGTGTACGCCGACTCGGTCCGGTTGATGCAGGTCAGCCGCGACATCGGCACGAGGGACGGCGTCTCGGCCGTCCTGGTCGCCATGGCCACGCCGCTGAACCTCGAGCTGGCCGGCAACCTGGGCCTGGCCCCCGACGGGCCGGCCGCGCCCGAGCAGCTGCTGATCGCGATCCGCGCCGAGGACGACGACGCCCTGGCCGCCGCGGTCACCGCCGTCGACGCCGCGCTGGCCGCCCGCGAGCGCCCGACCGGCACCGCGCAGAAAGTCCCGACCCGCACCATCGGCGCCGGCCTCGACGCCCTCCCCGGCGACGGCCCCGCACTGGCGATCGTCAGCGTGCCCGGGCAGTACGCGGCGCTGGAGGCCGCCGATGCGATCGCCGCCGGCCGCAGCGTGCTCGTCTTCTCCGACGGCGTCCCGGTCGAGCAGGAGGTCGCGCTCAAGCGGGCCGCGCACGACGCCGGCGTCCTCGTCATGGGCCCCGACTGCGGCACCGCGATCGTCTCCGGCGTCGCGCTCGGCTTCGCCAACGTCGTCCGTCCCGGGCCGGTCGGCCTGGTCGCCGCGTCGGGGACCGGCGCCCAGCAGGTCTCCTGCCTGCTCGACGCGGCCGGCGTCGGCGTCTCGCACGTGCTCGGCGTCGGCGGCCGCGACCTGTCGGAGGCCGTGGGTGGCCTGGCCACCCTCGACGCGCTGGCCGCGCTCGACGCCGATCCCGCCACCGAGCGGGTGCTGCTGGTCTCCAAGCCGCCCGCACCGGCGGTGGCCGAGGCGGTCGCCCGGGCCGCCGAGGGGCTGTCGGTGCCGGTCCGCTCGGCCGCGCTCTCCCCGGAGGCGCCCGACCTCACCGCCGCGGTCGAGGCGCTGCTGGCCGACCTGGGCGTCGACGTTCCCGCCTGGCCGTCCCGGCCCGGCCCCGCGGAGACCGCGGCTCCCGGTGCGGTGCTCAAGGGCTTCTACTCCGGCGGCACGCTGGCCGACGAGGCGATGCTCCTGGCCGCGCCGGTGCTCGGCGACGTCCGCTCCAACACGCCGCTGCGCCCGGAGCTCGACCTCGGCACCGACCTGTCCGCCCCCGGGCACGTGGTGGTCGACTTCGGCGACGACGCGCTCACCGTCGGCCGCGCGCACCCGATGATCGATCCGACGCTGCGGCTGGAGGCGATCGCCGCCCTCGCGGCCGGCGACGAGCCGGCGGTGCTGCTGCTCGACGTCGTCCTCGGCCACGGGGCGGACGCCGACCCGGCCGCCGCGCTCGTGCCGGCGCTCACCGCCGCCCGTGCCCGCCGGCCGCTGCCGGTCGTGGTCGCGCTGGTCGGCACCGAGGCCGACCCGCAGGGCTGGAGCCGGCAGGCCGACGCCCTCGCCGCCGCCGGTGCGGCCGTCTTCGCCTCCAACGCCGCCGCCACGCGCCACGCCCTCGACCTGCTGGGAGCCCGGTCATGACCCTCGGTGGACTGCTCGGAGGGCCGCCCGCGGTCGTCGCGGCCGGGGTCGGGGTGTTCTCCGACGCCCTGCGCGCCCAGGGCGCCGACGTCGCCGACGTCGACTGGCGGCCCCCGGGCTTCGGCGAGCCGGCCGACCTCACCGCCCTCGCGCTCGACCCGCGCCGGGCCGCGGCCAACCGGACCGCGGTGGAGCGGGTGCTGGCCGCCGGCTCGCAGCTGGTCGACGTCCGCCCCGCCCGCGACGTCCTCGGCCTGCCCGACCGCACGATCCTGCACGCCGGGCCGCCGATCGAGTGGGCCGACGCCAGCGGCCCCCTGCGCGGCGGGCTGATCGGCGCGTGCCTGTTCGAGGGCTGGGCCGACACCGTCGAGGAGGCCGAGCGCCTCCTGGCCGCCGGCGAGATCACCCTCGACCCCTGCCACCACCACCGCACGGTCGGCCCGATGGCCGGCATCACCAGCCCGTCGATGTGGATGTGGTGCCTGGAGGACCCGGTGCAGGGCGGCCGGGCCTTCTGCAACCTCAACGAGGGCCTGGGCAAGGTGCTGCGGATGGGCGCCTTCAACGAGGAGGTGCTCACCCGGCTGGCCTGGATGCGCGACGTCCTCGGGCCGGTGCTGGCCGACGCCGTGCGGTCGATGCCCGACCCGCTCGACGTGAAGGCCGTGCTCGCGCAGATGCTGCAGATGGGCGACGAGGGGCACAACCGCAACCGCGCCGGCTCGCTGATGGCGCTGCGCGAGCTGTCGCCGGCGATCGTGGGGCTGTCCGAGTCGTCCGGTCGCGCCTCCGACGAGCTCGCCGCGGTGCTGCGCTTCATCGGCGGCAACGAGCACTTCTTCCTCAACCTCGGCATGCCGACGGCGAAGCTGGCGATGGACGCCGCCCGCGACGTGCCGGGCTCGTCGATGGTGACCGTGATGGCCCGCAACGGCACCGAGTTCGGCATCCAGACCGCCGGCACCGGCGACCGCTGGTTCACCGGCCCGGCGCAGACCCCGGTCGGCCTCTTCCTCGGCGACTACGGCCCCGAGGACGCCAACCCCGACATCGGCGACTCCGCGATCATGGAGACCTACGGGGTCGGCGGGTTCTCGATGGCCGCGGCCCCGGCGATCGTCCGGTTCGTCGGCGGCACCGTGCCCGACGCGCTGGCCACCACCGAGCGGATGTACCAGCTCACCCTCGCCGAGAACCCGGCGATGGCGATCCCGATCCTGGGCTTCCGCGGCGCCCCCACCGGGATCGACGTGCTGTCGGTGGCCCGCACCGGCTGGCTGCCGCAGATCAACACCGGGATGGCCGGCCGCGTCGCCGGCACCGGCCAGGTCGGGGCCGGGCTGGTGCAGCCGCCGCAGGAGTGCTTCGAGAAGGCCGTGGTGGCGCTGGCGGAGCAGGCGCGGGTCTGACGGAGGTCAGCGTGCGCGGACGGCGAGCAGCGCCACGTCGTCGTCCGCGCGGCCGCCCAGGCCGGTGAGCAGGTCGTCGCAGAGCGCCTCCAGCGGGCGGCCCGCCGTGCCCTGGAGGGCGGCGACGAGGTCGGCCGTCCCGACGTCGAGCGGGGCGTCGCGCCGCTCGACCAGCCCGTCGGTGTAGAGCACCAGGGTGTCGCCGGGAGCCAGCCGCAGCACGTGGTCGGCGCGGGTGGTGCACGGATCGGCGCCCAGCAGCCGGTCGACCCGCCGCTCGAGCAGCGTGACCCGGCCGTCGGCGGTCACCAGGACCGGCGGCGGGTGCCCGGCGTTCGACCACCGCAGGACCAGGCCGCCGTCGGGCTGCTCGCTCACGGTCGCGACGACCGCGGTGACCAGCGTGTGCATCTCGAGGTCGGTGAAGGCGCGGTCCAGCGTGGTGAGGACGGCGGCCGGCGAGCCGACGATCGACTGGCCGAGGCCGCGCAGCATGCCGCGGGCCTGCGACATCGTGGCCGTCGCCGGGGCGTCGTGCCCCGCGGCGTCGCCGATCACCAGCATGGTGCTGCCGTCGGGCAGCCGGAACGCGTCGTACCAGTCGCCGCCGACCTGGGCGAACCGCGTGGCCGGCACGTACCGGACGGCGACCTCCAGCCGGGGCAGCTGCGGCGGATCGGTGAGAAGGCTGCGCTGCAGCGTCTCCCCGAGCGCCACCACGGCGCGGTCGCCGGCCCGCTGCGCGGCCAGCCGGCGCAGCTGGGCCTCCCGGCGCAGCCGCAGGGTGCACGCGGTCACGGCCAGCCCGCCGCCGACCAGCACCAGGCCGAGCCGGATCAGCTGGGCCATCCAGGCGTCGCCGGTGTACTGGCGGTCGTAGAAGCCCAGGAGTGCGGCGGTGACCAGGGCGAGCGCGGTGTAGCCGGCGGTCGCCCGCCGGCCGAGGACGGTCGCCGCGGCCATGGGGGCCAGCACCGTGGTGCCCAGGAGCACCTGCTCGGGGCCGACGGACACGTCCGCGGCCACGACGAGCGCGAGCAGCCCGAGCGGCAGCGCATGTGCCACGCGAGTCGACCGGTCCACCGCGGCGCCTCCCCCTGCCGAGTCAGCGCACCGCGACCCGATCCCCCGCAGGCAGGGTACCGGCGGGAGGTGGCGCCGGGCGGCAGCCGCGGGGGATCAGCCGCGGCAGGCCAGCAGCCCCGCCAGGGCGTCGCCGAAGCCGGCGGCATCGGCCACCGCCCCCGTGAAGGGCACCCGCAGGTCGTAGTGGGACGACGGGCACTCCACCCGGAACAGCACGCCGAACCGGTCGACGCCCAGCAGCTGGACGCCGTCGTCCTCGCCGGCCCAGTGCCGCACCCGGCCGCAGAGCTCCGCGAGGTCCGCGGCGCACTCGGCGAGCAGGTCGGCCTCGTCGGCGGCCAGCGGGTCCGGGCGGGCGTCGGCGTAGTCCTCGGGCTCGATGCCCAGGCAGCTGCCGCCCTCGTCGAGCAGCACCTCGCCGACGTCCAGGCGCAGCAGCCGGGCGGTGAGGCCGACGTCGAGCAGCACGTCGGCCGGGCACGTCTCGGCGAAGGCGAGCACCAGCCCCGGCTCCTGGGCGGCGGGCACGGGGGTGAGCCAGCCGCGCAGCTCCAGCTGGGCCCGCACCGGGTCGCGCATCGGGAGGAGCGCCTTGCGCGTGACGGTCAGCCGCGCGGGCAGGTCGCCCAGCGGGGAGGCGGTGAGGGCCCGGACCAGGTCGCCCGACCGCGGCACGACGAGCAGCACCTCCCCGGTGGCCGTCGTCGTCGCGGCGAGCAGCCGGCCGCGGCCGACCCCCACGGCGTGCACCTCGGCGCTCGGGCAGGTGGCCACCGTGCGGGCGCGCTCGGCGGCGGTCGGGGCATCCGCGCGACGGCGGAGTGCGCGGCTGGAGCGTCCCGTCATGGCTCTCCTCGGGGGCTGTGGCCCGGGCTCGGGCGGTAGTAAGGTGAGCCTAACCAAACCGGAGGTCCCGTGAACACTCCCCGTCCCAAGGTCCGGCTCAGCCGACGGCTGGGCCTCCCGCTGACCCCCAAGGCCGTCGCCTACTTCGAGCGCCGCCCGTATCCGCCGGGCGAGCACGGCCGCAAGCGCAAGCAGGCCAGCGACTACTCCACCCGCCTGCTGGAGAAGCAGCGGCTGCGCGCCCAGTACGACATCAGCGAGACCCAGCTGCGGCGCGCCTTCGACCGCGCCCGGCGCTCCGGGGGCAAGACCGGCGAGGCGCTGATCCAGGACCTCGAGTCGCGGCTGGACGCCACGGTGCTCCGGGCGGGCTTCGCGCGGACCATCTACCAGGCCCGCCAGTTCGTCGTGCACCGCCACGTGCTGGTCAACGGCCGCCGCGTCGACCGTCCCTCCTACCGGCTCCGGCCGGGCGACTTCGTCTCGATCGCCGAGCGCTCCCGTCCGATGGAGCCCTTCCAGGTCGCCGCCGCCGGGGCGCACGCCACCCCGCCGGCCTACCTCGAGGTGCGCCTGGCCGACCTCGTCGCCCGGGTCGAGCGCACGCCCGGCCGCGACGAGGTGCCGGTCGTCTGCGAGGAGCAGCTGGTCGTGGAGTACTACTCCCGCTGATCGCGGTTGCCCGGCGTCCGCGCGGCCGACAGGCTGCCCGGCATGTGGTTCGCGGGATCCGGCGAGGACGACGAGTTCCAGCGGCGCATGTCGCCGCCCGAGAACGAGCTGCCCGTCGCCCTCCCGGCTCCCCTGCTGCTGGCGCGGACGCCGGACGCCGCCGTGGCGCTCACGGCGCTGCGGGTCCACACGACCGGCGTCTCGATGGAGTTCGCGGTCCGGGTGCGCCCGGGCGCGCTGCCCGAGCAGGAGCTGCACCGGCTGCTGTGGCAGCACGGCCCGGGCGTCCCGGCGTTCCTGCTGGGCGTCGAGCTCGCCGACGGCACCCGGGTGGACAACGCCCGCCAGGCGGCCGCCGACGTCGTCTTCACCCAGGGCAGCGGCAGTGGCGGGGAGTTCTCGCTGGACCAGACCTGGTGGCTGAGCCCGCTGCCGCCGGCGGGGCCGCTGCGCTTCGTCGTCCGCTGCCCGGCCCTGGGCATCGACGAGACGGTCGCCGAGCTCGACGGGACGGCGATCGCCCGGGCGGTGGAGGACGTCGTCGTCCTCTGGCCCTGGAGCCCGCCGCGACGGCCCGATGCCGGGCCGCCACCGCCACCGGACCTCCCCGGCGACAGCTGGTTCGCGGGACGGTGAGCGGGGGTCCGGACGTCGTCCGGGTGAGCAAGCGGCTGTCCTACGTGCTCCGGCACGCGCCGGACAGCGTCGGCCTGGCGCTGGACCCGGCCGGCTGGGTGGCCGTCGACGACCTGCTGGCGGCCCTGGCCGCGCACGGCCGGCCGGTGACCCGCGCGGAGCTCGAGCACGTCGTCGCCACCAACGACAAGCGGCGCTTCGAGCTCGATCCGGACGGCCGCCGGATCCGGGCCAGCCAGGGGCACAGCGTCGCCGTGGAGCTCGGCTACGCCCCCGAGCCGCCGCCGGAGCGGCTGTTCCACGGCACCCCGCAGCGGAACCTGCCGGCGATCCTCGCCGAGGG
Source organism: Blastococcus sp. SYSU D00820 (assembly GCF_054050695.1). Classification (NCBI taxonomy): domain Bacteria; kingdom Bacillati; phylum Actinomycetota; class Actinomycetes; order Geodermatophilales; family Geodermatophilaceae; genus Blastococcus; species Blastococcus sp. SYSU D00820. Next base: position 9,362 of record NZ_JBJGZW010000033.1, on the reverse strand, counting down.
GCTGCGGCCGGGGAACCGGCACGCCGTGCACCTGAGCCCGGACGCCGACACCGCCCGCCGGGTCGGCGCGCGCCGCGGCCGCCCGGTCGTGCTGGTCGTCGACGCGGCCGCGATGGCCGCCGACGGGCACGCCTTCACCCGCTCGGCGAACGGGGTCTGGCTCGTCGCGGCCGTGCCGCCGCGCTACCTGACGCCCGCGGCGGAGCTCACTCGCCCGTGACCTCGACCTCGGTGACCCGCCAGTCCTCCTCCCCGCCTCCGACGGGGACGAGCTCGTAGGTGATGTCGCCCTCGTAGGGCACCGGGTCGCCGTCCCCGGTGCCGGGCTCGTTGCTGCGCACGTGCGCCACGATCCGGTCGTGGTCGGCCGACACGACGCGCACGGAGAGCACCTCCACCACCGCGCCGTCGAAGAAGCCCTGCGCCTCGGACTCGGCGTCGACCGGGTCGGCGTAGTAGTTCCGCAGCAGGTCGACGTCCTGCCGAGCCCACGCCTCGGCCCGCCGCGCCTCCAGGTCCTGGGCGATCTGCAGCGGATCGGGGGAGCGCAGCAGCAGCCAGGCGGTCACCCCGCCGCCGGCGAGGAGGAGGAGGACGGCGGCGGCGGCCAGCCACGGCCACAGGCGGCGGCGCGGTGCGGCCGGCACCGGTGGTGGCGCCGGCGTCGCCCAGCTCACCTGGGGCGCCGGTGTGGCCGGGAAGCCGGGCGCGGGCTGGGGCAGCCCGGTTCCGCAGCGGGCGCAGTACCGGGCGCCGGGCGGAGCCGGCGTGCCGCAGACGGGACAGGGCACGGCGGGACCTCCACGCTCGGTGACACGGCAGCACGGCGGATGGTCCGGGACGCCGGCCGGTGCCGCGTGGCGACACGCGGTGCCGGTCAGCCCGGCAGCAGGTCCTCGACCCCGGCGCGCAGGGTGCTCGCCGCACCGGCCGGAGCACACCTCGTCACCGATCGCCGCGGCGAGGTCGCGCAGCTGCGCGGTGGCGGCCGCCGGGACGATCCGGTCGACGCCGACCCCGCGCAGCCCCTCGGCGTGGAAGAGCTGCGAGCACCTGTGATCGGCTGCAGACGGAACGTTCGTTCTCCCGACTCCTGGAGGTCCTCGCATGGCCGCGATCTACACCGCCGTCGCCACCGCCGCCGGTGACGGCCGCAACGGGCACGCCCGCAGCTCCGACGGGCTGGTCGACCTCGACCTCGCCGTTCCGGAGGAGATGGGCGGCGCCGGGGGCGCGACGAACCCGGAGCAGCTGTTCGCCGCCGGGTACGCGGCCTGCTTCCACTCGGCGCTGAAGCTCGTCGCCGGCCAGCAGAAGGCGCCGATCAGCGACTCCGCGGTCACGGCCGAGGTGGGCATCGGCCGGAACGACGCCGGCGGCTTCGGCCTCGAGGTCGCGCTGCACGTGGAGCTCGGCGGCGTCGACCAGGAGACCGCCGACCGGCTGGTCGAGGCCGCCCACCAGGTCTGCCCCTACTCCAACGCGACCCGCGGCAACGTGCCGGTGACGCTCTCGGCGACCGTCGGCTGACCCGCTCGGCGCCGGGGGCGGCCTGACCCCGGCGCCGGCGACGGTCAGCGGATCATCGTCCCCAGGTCGACCGGCAGCTGGATGCCGGTCACGTGCCGGGCGTCGTCGGAGGCCAGCCACGCGACGGCGGCGGCCATGTCCTCCGGCTGCGACACCGGCTCGGGCAGGGTCTGCATGAAGATCGGCGCCAGGGTGCTCGCGTGCTCGGCGAGGAACGGCCGCAGGTCGGAGACGTCCATGCCGGTGGCGACGCCGTGCGGGTGGAGCGTGTTCACGCGGATGTTGTGCTGCCCCAGCTCGTTGGCCATCGTCTTGGCCAGGCCCACGATGGCGTGCTTGCTGGCCACGTAGTGGCCGAGGAACGGCAGGCCCCGCAGGCCGGCGACCGAGCTGGTGATGATGATCGAGCCGCCCTGGCCCTGCTCGATGAGCAGCGGCACGGTGGCCTTGGCCGTGTAGAAGACGCCGGTCAGGTTGATGTCGATCGTCTCCTGCCACTGCTCGACGGTGATCTCCCACGAGGGGTTGGCCGAGCAGATGCCGGCGTTGGCGACCACGATGTCGAGCCGGCCGAGCTCGGCCACGCCCTCCCGGACGACCGCCTGCTGCGCCTCGAGGTCACGGACGTCGGCCTCGCGGGCGACGATCCGGCGGCCCTGCGCCTCGACCAGGCGCGCCGTCTCCTCCAGGTCGGCGGCGGTGGGGCCGTCGTACGCGGTGCTCGCGGCGCGCTTGTTGTTGTCCAGCGCGATGATGTCCGCGCCTTCGCTGGCCATGCGGACCGCGTGCGCCCGGCCCTGCCCGCGCGCGGCACCGGTGATGAAGGCGACCTTGCCCTCGAGTCGGCCTGCCATCGGCTCATCTCCCGTCGGTCACGGCGCCGTGCGCGCCGGTGGGCACCCCGGCCGGACGGCGGGGCGCGCACGTTGCACTGGGTGCATCGTGGCGTGGGTCACCCAACCACGTCGGCGCGGTTCCCGGGAGGGGGCCGTTCCGGTGACCGGGCGGTGCGCTGCGCCCACCCGGTCACCGGCGTCCTCAGGCCTTGACGATCGCGGCCACCGGACCGCCGCCCGACGGGCCCTGGTGCACCGCGGCCACCGACACGAACACCGCGGGGTCGCCGGTCACCGAGGCGGCGACGCCGCCCACGGTGGCCTTGATCTGCCGGTGCCAGAAGACGTCGGAGTCGTCGAGCATCGCGTTGCGCCGGCCGCGGACGTAGCCGGTCGGGTCGGCCTCGCACTTGAGGAAGACGTTGACCAGCCGGTCGCCGAGGTCGCTGACGTGCGGCCGCTCGGGGAGGTCGAGACCGGCCTGGCGGATGGCGTCCCAGATGCCGTCCTGGTCGAGCGCGTCCTTCATCACCGAGTGGCCGATGCGGTAGTTGCCGCCGTGCCCGCGGGCATTGCCGACGACGACGATCTGCGCCCGGTCGAGCTCCACGCCCGAGGAGCAGGAGGCGACGGCGCTGTAGAGCGACAGGTCGCGCATGACCTGCTCCTGCCGCGGCATCTCGATCTCGCCGAGCGCGACGGCGATGCCCAGCGCGGTGGTGCCGTTGGAGAGGTCCATCGAGCCGTGCGGCTCGTCGTAGTAGGTGTCCTTGCCGCGGGCCTTGGCGTCGCGGATGGTCTCGATGGTCAGCAGCGGCGTCTTGGTCTGCACGTAGTGGACGTCGGCCGGGTCGGTGATGCCCGCGGCCTCCATCGCCCGCCGCACGCCCTCGGCGACCTTCTCGACCATGGCGATGCGGCCGATGTCCTCGGGCAGGATCACGTCGCTCATCGCGTAGCCGACGGTCAGCCGCGGCTCGTCGGTCTTCTCGACCGCGTCCTCGGGCAGGGTGGCGAAGATCGTCGCGTGCGGGCTGATGACGCCGTCGGTGCCGCCGGACCACACGATCGGGACCTGCGCGACCTCCTCCTTCGAGCGGCTGCCCTTCTCCAGCAGCACCTCGCGGAAGGCCCGGTCGGCGATGATCCGGGTGTAGTCGTTGACGCCGCCGTTGCCCTCGGTCTTGCCGATGACGGCGACGACCCGGTCGGCCTCCATGACGCCCTCGTCGATGAGCTTGGCCAGCTCGGAGGCGTCGCTGACGTTGTGCAGCGGGACCTTGCGGACCTCGATCGGTGCGGGCACAGGGCTTCCTCTCAGTGGCGGGACACAACGGTGCCGGCGTCGTCCCCGGTGACGGCGTCGGTGATGCTCTCGAGCGTGGTGACGACGGCGCGGGTGCCGCCGCCCTCGACGAAGCGCAGCGCGGCCTCCACCTTGGGGCCCATGCTGCCGCTGGCGAACTGGCCGGCCGCGGCGAGGTCGCGCAGCTCGGCGGGGGTGACCCGGCCCAGCGGTCGGGCCGACGGCGTGCCGAAGCCGACCATCACGGCCGGCACGTCGGTGGCGAGGACCAGCGTGTCGGCCTCGACGTCGCGGGCGAGGACGGCCGCGGTGAGGTCCTTGTCCACGACCGCCTCGACGCCGCGCAGCGCGCCGCCGCTGCCGTCGTCCACCACCGGGATGCCGCCGCCCCCGGCGCAGACGACGACGAAGCCGGCCGCGGCCAGCGCGTGCACCGCCGGGCTGTCGACGACCGCCCGCGGTTCGGGGGAGGCGACCACCCGGCGCCAGCCGCGGGGTCCGCGGTCCTCCCAGACCTGGCCCAGGGCGGTGAACCGCTCGGCCTGCTCGCGGGGCAGGTAGCGGCCGACCGGCTTGGTGGGGCGGGTGAAGCCCGGGTCGCCGGCGTCGACGAGCGTGCGGGTGATCAGCGGGGCGGTGCGCTGCGGCAGGCCGAGGGCGGCGAGGGCGGCGTCCAGCTCGTCGGCGAGGGTGAAGCCGATGGTCGCCTGGGTCTGGGCGACGCACCAGTCCAGCGGCACCGGCGGCACCTCGTGCGCGGCCAGCTCGTTCTTGACCAGCAGGTTGCCCACCTGGGGGCCGTTGCCGTGCGTCACCACGACCTCGACGCCGGCGGCGACCAGCTCGGCGACGTGCCCCGCGGCGACCGCGAGCGCGGCCCGCTGGGCACCGGGCGTGGCCGAGCCGTCGGGGCCGGTCATCGCATTGCCCCCGAGGGCGACGACGACGCGGCGCGGGCTGGTCACGGCGCGACCCTAGCGGCGTTTCTCTTAGCGGTGAAGTAGTTGCCCGGGTCGAGCGCCTCTCGCCCGAAGGGGGCGTCGGCGGGACCATCCGGGCAGCGGGGGCCGTGGAAGGAGGCGCGGATGCGCGTCCGCTTCGGCTTCGACACCCGGGCCACCCCGGCACAGGTGCTCGAGGCGTTCACCGACGTCGGCGACCGCCGGCTCGAGGTGTGGTCGAAGACCCTCGACCCGGCGAAGTACGAGGTCCGCGAGCAGGGGGAGGGCTGGGCCGTCGTCCGCGAGGGCAGCGCGGGGGTGCCGTTCTGGGTGCTCCTGCGCTACGAGTGGCCGACCCCGGACCGGATCACCTGGACGCTGCTCGACAGCGACCACTGCGACCGGGGCGCCGGCGAGATCCGGATCCGCCCGCGGGAGGGCGGCGGCAGCCGGGTCGACACGTCGATGCACCACTCCGCCGGCCGGGGGCTGCGCGGCCGGGCCGTGCTGCTGGTGCAGGGGCTGGTCGCCCCCTTCGTGCTCCCGCGGCTGTGGCGCGCCGCGCTCGACCGGATGGCCGGCTGACCTCAGCGCCGCCAGAAGTCGAACCGGTCGCGCCCCGGCCGGAAGCCGGCGGTCTCGACGACGTCGACGGCGAGCTCGAACCGCTGCCCGACCGCGGCCGGCGCGTGCGCGTCGCTGCCGAAGCTGACCGCCTCCCCGCCCTCCTCGCGGAACCAGCGCACCTGGTCCACCGAGGCCAGCGGGCTGCTGGTGTTCACCTCCAGCGCGCGGCCGGTGCCGGCCAGCGCGCGGAACACCGCCCGGTACTCCTCCTCGTAGTCCTTCTCCACGTACCGGTGCGTGCCGCCGGGCCAGTACCGGCGCGGGAAGTCGCAGTGCGCGAGCACCTGGAAGACGTCGCTGGACTCGATCATGTCGACCAGCTCGGTCAGGTACCGGCGCATCGTGCCGTCGGCGTCCTGCCACAGCAGGTGTCCGACGCCGTAGAGCCGGCCGTCCTGGGAGAGGGAGTGCAGCGAGCCCAGGACCCGGTCGACCGGGGCGTCGCGCAGGTGGGCCGCGACGCTCGCGGCGAACAGGTGCGGCTCGCCGGTCTCGACCCCGGCCCAGATCCGGAGTCCGGGGAAGCGCTCGCGCACCTCGGCGAGCTCGGCGAAGTACCCCTGGACGTCGATCTCCGCGTGCCGTGAGGCGTGCCGCTCGACCAGGCCCTCGTCGGTGGCCCGGTCGTCGGGGTCCCAGACGGTGAAGTCCAGGTGCTCGGTGAACGCGATGGCCGGCAGGCCCAGCGCCACCGCCCGCTCGCAGGCCTTCGCCATCGTCGCGGTGGACGGGGTGTCCCAGGACCAGCCGGTGTGCACGTGGTTGTCGGGCGGCAGCATCGTGGGCCCATCCTCCCCCTCGCCGTGGGCGGGCCGCCTGTCACCCTCGCTGCCTACTGTCGGGGGCATGAGCACCGCCGCGCCGCCGTCCCCGCTCGCCGACGAGGCGCTGCAGATCCTCCGCGAGCTCACCGGCCGCCCCGACGCAATCTTCCGCGAGGGGCAGGACGCCGCGGTCGCCGCGCTGGTCGAGCGCTCGCAGCGGGCGCTGGTCGTGCAGCGCACCGGATGGGGCAAGTCGGCGGTCTACTTCGTCTCCACGGCGCTGCTGCGCCGCCGCGGCGCTGGGCCGACCCTGCTGGTCAGCCCCCTCCTCGCGCTCATGCGCGACCAGGTCGGGGCCGCGGCCAGGGCCGGCATCAAGGCCGTCGAGATCTCCAGCGCCAACGCCACGGAGTGGGACGACGTCGCCGCGCGGCTGGCCGCCGACGACGTCGACGTCCTGCTGGTCTCTCCGGAGCGGCTGACCAACCCCCGCTTCCGCGAGGAGCAGCTGCCCGGGCTCGTGGCCCGCTGCGGGCTGCTGGTGGTCGACGAGGCGCACTGCGTCTCCGACTGGGGGCACGACTTCCGCCCCGACTACCGCCGCATCCGCGACCTGCTGGGCACCCTGCCCGCGGGCACGCCGGTGCTCGCCACCACCGCGACGGCCAACGAGCGGGTGGTGGCCGACGTCGCCGAGCAGCTGGGCGCCGGCGGGGTCGAGGTGACCACCGTCCGCGGCCCGCTGGCCCGCGACTCGCTGCGCCTGGGCGTGCTGCGGCTGCCCACCGACCGCGCCCGGCTGGCCTGGCTGGCCGCCCACCTGGGCGACCTGCCGGGCAGCGGCATCGTCTACACGCTCACCGTGGCCGCCGCGGAGGAGACCGCGGCGCTGCTGCGCGACGCCGGCCACGAGGTGCGTGCCTACACCGGCCGGCTCGACGACGCCGACCGCAAGGACGCCGAGGAGGCGCTGCGGGAGAACCGGGTCAAGGCACTGGTGGCCACCTCCGCGCTGGGCATGGGGTTCGACAAGCCCGACCTCGGGTTCGTCGTCCATCTGGGGGCGCCGTCCTCGCCGGTCAGCTACTACCAGCAGGTGGGCCGCGCCGGCCGCGCGGTGGAGAAGGCCGACGTGCTGCTGCTCCCCGGCCCGGAGGACCTCGCGATCTGGCAGTGGTTCGCCACCTCCTCGATGCCCCGGGAGGACCACGCGGCCGCCGTCCTCTCCGCGATGGCCGACGGCCAGGCGTGGTCGGTGGCGCGGCTGGAGACCGTCGCGGACGTGCGGCGGTCGCGGCTGGAGCTGCTGCTCAAGGTGCTCGCCGTCGACGGGGCGGTGGAGCGGGTCCAGGGCGGCTGGCGCTCCACCGGCCGGCCGTGGGTCTACGACGCCGACCGCTACGCCCGGGTCGCGCGCACCCGCGAGGCCGAGCAGCGGGCGATGATCGCCTACGCGCGGCCGGTGGACGAGGCCGAGTGCCGCATGGCCTTCCTCCAGGCCGCCCTCGACGACCCGACCGCCGCGCCCTGCGGCCGCTGCGACGTCTGCGCCGGGCCCTGGTACCCGACGGAGATCCCGGCCGGGGCCGCCGACAAGGCGTCGGCCGCGCTCGACCGGCCCGGTGTCGAGCTGGCGCCCCGCGCCCAGTGGCCGACCGGTGCCGACCGACTCGGCGTCGCGGTCAAGGGCAAGATCGCGCCCGCCGAGCAGATCGACCCGGGCCGGGCCGTCGCCCGGCTCACCGACCTGGGCTGGGGGCAGCGCCTGCGCACGCTGCTCGGTGACGACGGCGTGGGGGGCACGGTCACCCTCGACCTCGAGGCACCCGGCATCGAGGAGGATCCGGACGCCGCCTTCGACGTGCCCGTGCAGCGCACCGTGTCCGACGTCCCTCCGGACGACGAGCTCCTCCGTGCGTGCGCGCGCGTGCTGGGCGCCTGGGACTGGGCCGAGCGCCCGGCTGCCGTGGTCGCCGTCCCCTCGCGGCGCCGGCCGCGGCTGGTGACCGGGGTGGCACAGGGGCTGGCCCGGCTGGGGCGGCTGCCGTACCTGGGCGAGCTGTCGCCGGCGTCCGGCGGGCCGACCGGCGGGCCCGGCGGCAACAGCGCCTTCCGGCTGGCCGGCGTGTGGCAGCGGATCGTGGTGGGCCCGGAGCTGCGCGAGCGCCTCGCCGAGCTCGGTCCGGTGCCCGTGCTGCTGGTCGACGACCTCGCGGACTCCCGGTGGACGATGACCGTCGCCGGCCGCGAGCTCCGCCTGGCCGGCGCGTCCCGGGTGCTGCCGTTCGCCCTGGCGCTCACCGCCTGAGGGGTCGAACACCCGTTCGATCCGGCGTAGCCTCCTCCCATGTCGCTCGCGCACCAGCCGTCGATGTGGGACCTCGCCGAGGAGGCCACGCTCACGCCACTGGCGGGGCGGGTGGTCCGGCACTCCCTCAGCCGCGGCGCCTGGGTGGATCACCTGCCGGGCTGGGTCAGCGGTTCCGACGCCGTGCTCGAGGTGCTGCTCGGTGACATCGGCTGGCGGGCCGACCGCCGGCAGATGTACGAGCGCGAGGTGGCGGTGCCCCGGCTGCTGCGCTGGTACGGCCGCGGCGAGACCCTGCCGCACCCGCTGCTCACCGAGGCGCGCGAGGCCCTCGACCGGTACTACGGCCCCGCGCTCGGCGAGCCCTTCGTGAGCGCCGGCATGTGCCTGTACCGGGACGGCCGCGACAGCGTGGCCTGGCACGGCGACCGCCTGGGGCGCGCGCGGAGCGCGGACACGATGGTCGCGATCGTCTCGTTCGGCTCCCCGCGCCCGCTCATGCTCCGGCCGGTGGGTGGCGGGGAGAGCCTGCGCTTCCCGCTGGGCCATGGAGACCTCGTGGTCATGGGCGGCTCGTGCCAGCGCACCTGGGAGCACTGCATCCCCAAGACCTCGAAGCCCGTGGGGCCGCGGGTCAGCGTGCAGTTCCGGCCCGCCGGCGTGGCCTGAGGGGGACGTGGCGGAGACCACGGGGCCCCCCCTGCACGACCCCCCGGAGGCCGTGTAATGTTCTCCCTGCACCGAGCGAGAACGGACCGGGCCGCCAGCCTGGTCAACCGCCGGTCAGACCCCCGAGGTCGACTGCTGCGGAGCACGGTGTACATTGGAGGAACCGCCTCGAACGAAGGCCGAAAGGCCGGAGTTCCCGCGCGTCCGCTCCTTGAGAACTCAACAGCGTGCCGAAAGTCAGTGCCAAGTATGTAACCCCCGCACTGTGGCCCTTTTGGGGTTGTGGTGAGGGATTCCTTTGGTTGATTGATATCGAGAGTGTCAGCTCTCGGTTCTCGGCCATGGATTTCAAATTCATCTACGGAGAGTTTGATCCTGGCT
>NZ_JBJGZW010000032.1:0-49376 GCF_054050695.1 Blastococcus sp. SYSU D00820 | reverse complement strand
GCGGTGAAGGGTGGGGACGCCGCCGCGGGGGCGCCGCCCGGCACCCCCCCCCCCCCCCCCCCCCCCCCCCCCCCCCCCCCCCCCCCCCCCCGCCCCCCCCCCCCCCCCCCCCCCCCCCCCGGCCGGCCGCCGGCCAGACGCAGCGCGCGCCTCCCGGCGCGCGCTGCGTCCGTTCCAGACAGATGTCGTGGGGAGAGGGTTGGTCCGATGCGAGCGATGGTGGTCGAGGCCGAGTGGGAGCCGCGTGCGAGCGCGGTGCTCGGGGACGACGAGCTGCGGGAGCGCTGGGCGCGGGACGGCACCCAGGTCTGGCGCCGCCCGCGCTGGTCGGTGGGGAGCCGGCCGGACCCGGTCATCGCGGCGCCCGACGACGTGATCGTGCGCAGCCGGGCGGTGGGCATCTGCGGCTCGGACGTGCACATGTACGAGACCGACGACGACGGCTACGTGCTCCTGCCCTATCGCATGCGGCTGCCCCTCGTCCCGGGGCACGAGGTCGCCGGTGAGGTGGTCGAGGTGGGCAGCGCCGTGCGCTCGCTGCGCCCCGGTGACCCCGTCGCGGTGGAGACGCTGCAGTACTGCGGCCGCTGCCGGGCGTGCCGGGCAGGGCTGTTCAACCACTGCCTCGACGCCCACGACCGGGGCTTCAGCCTCGACGGCGGGATGGCGGAGTTCCTCGTGACGCGGGAGGCGAACGCCCGGCCGCTGAGCTCGCTCCAGGAACGCCTGGACGCGCAGCAGGTCTTCGAGGTGGGTGCCCTGTGCGAGCCCGCGGGCGTGGCCTACGTGGGCATGTTCCTGCGGGCGGGGGGCTTCCTGCCCGGTTCCGTCGTCACGGTCTTCGGCTGCGGGCCGATCGGGCTGGCCGCCGTCGCACTCGCGCGGTGCGCAGGGGCGGCCACCATCCTCGCCTTCGACACCGAGCGGGCTCGCTGCGACCTGGCCCTCGCCGTCGGTGCCGACGTCGCACTCGACGTGACCGAGCTGCGCGCGGCCGGGATCCGCCCGGCGGAGCAGGTCCTCGAGCACAGCCGCGGCGCCGGTGCCGACATGGCGGTGGAGGCCTCGGGAGCGGGTCGGGCCGTCCTGCCCGAGATCGAGTCCTCGCTGGCCGTCGGAGCCAAGGTCGTCTACCTGGGCGCGGAGGGGCATGCCGTCCCGACCCGGACCTTCGCCTACCAGCTCAACGCCGCCTCCGCGCACGGCACCATCGGGCACGTCGGCGGCTTCGACCCGGTCATCGCGCTGCACGCGGCCGGCCGGGTGGACCTGCGGCCGGTCATCAGCGCCCGGTACCAGCTGGGACACGGCCCCGACGCGCTGGCCCGGGCCGCGCTGCGGCAGGACGCCAAGATTCTGATCGTCCCCGACGGAACGGACGGCGCGGCGTAGCCCGCAGCCCGTCCCCGCCGGCGCTCAGGCGCGGGCGCCGTCGCGGGGGGCCGTCCGGGGCCGGCGGCGCAACGAGCGGGCGACCGCGGCGCCCCACTCGTACTTGGTGAGGCCGACGGCGATGAGCAGGGCCAGCCCGTTGAACAGGTTCGGCAACCACACGGGGGCGCCGGCCAGTTGCAGGCCCTTGACGCCCACTGCGAGGACGTAGACGGCCAGTACGGTCCCGGCGATGTTGTAGCGCCCGCCGCGGAACTGGGTCGAGCCCAGGAAGACGGCGGCGAAGGCGGGGAGCAGGTAGGAACCGCCGACGGTCGGATCGCCGGTCGCCAGCTGCGACGTGAGGAGGATGCCGGCCACGGCGGCCAGCGCGGCCGACGTGACCAGGCTCAGGACGATGACGCGCGAGGTGGGGACGCCGGCCAGCCGGGCGGCGTCGGGGTTGCCGCCGGTCGCGTACACCCTCCGGCCGGCCGGCGTCCGGTCCATGACGTACCAGACCAGCAGTGCGAGCACGACCAGCACGTACACCGGGTAGGTGATGCCGAACAGCTGTCCGGTGGCGAGCTCCTGGAAGCCGACCCCGAGGTCGAGGATCTGCTGGCTGTCCGACACCCACGCCGTCAGCGCGGTGAGGACCGAGCTCATGCCCAGGGTGGCGATGAACGAGTCGATCCGTGCCTTGACCACCAGCAGGCCGCTGACCACCCCGATGAGCGCGCCCACCGCCAGGGCGAGGAGGACGGCCGGGACGACCGGCAGGCCGGCCTCGGCGAGCAGGTAGGCGACCACGATGGCGCCGAAGCCGACCTCCGCTCCGACCGCGAGGTCGAAGCAGCCGGCGGCGATGGGCACCGTGAGCCCGACCGCGACGATCGCAGTGATCGCCTGGTTGTCCAGCAGCGTGCGCCAGGTCCCCGGCGTCAGGAACGTCTCGGGGACCCACAGCGAGAAGATCGCGATTAGGGCGATCAGGATGTAGACGGCGCTGATGTTGCGGAACGACAGGGCGTGCGCGAGCCGGGCAGCCACGGACGGCGTGCCGGTGGCCGAGCTGGTCGTCGCCACGGCCGGCGGTTGCGGGGCGCCGCCGACCGGCGCGTCGGATCGCTCGTCATCCAGCATGGACATCGCGGTCCTCACTCCCTTGTCCGAACAGTGCTTCTGCCGCCGCGTTCTCGATGCCGAGGCTCTCCATCACCAGGCGGGTCTCCGAGAGCTCCTCTCGAGGTAGCTCGTTGACGAGCCGGCCCTCCCGGAACACGAGGACGCGATCGCACAGCGCCGCCAGCTCCTTGGTGTCGGAGGAGGTCACGAGCACCGCCGACCCGCGGTCGGCCGCCAGCCGGATCAGCTGGTAGATCGAGGCTTGCGCGCCGACGTCGACCCCCTGGGTGGGCTCGTCCAGCAGCAGCACCGGCGGCTCGTTGCGCAACCACTTGGCGAGCACGACCTTCTGCTGGTTGCCGCCGCTGAACAGCTCGAGCCGCCGCTCGGGCTCTGCCGGCCGCAACCCGACCTCCGAGGCCCAGTGGCGGGCCTCGGCGCGCTCGGCCCGGCCGTCCAGTCGCCCCGACCGGCGGCGCAACGAGGACAGGCGGGGGAGTGTCAGGTTCTCCCGTGCGTTCATGGTCATCACGGCTCCGGCCACGCGGCGGTCGGCGGGGACGAACCCCATGCCGGTCCGGATCGCGGCCCGGGGGTCCCCGCGGCGCAACGGCCGCCCGGCCACCCGCACCTCGCCGGCCCAGGAGGCGGTGGACCCGAACAGGAGGCTGCACAGCTGCTCGCGCCCGGAGCCCAGGATCCCCGTGACCCCGACGACCTCGCCCGGGTACAGCGTCAGGTCCACCCCGTGCACCGTCGCCCCGGTCAGCCCGCTGACCTCGAGGGCCGGCTGCGACGAGGCCGCCGGCCCGCCCCGGGCGAACTGCCGCTCGGCGACGTCCCGGCCGATGATGAGCCGGACCAGGCCGGCCCGGTCGAGCCCCGCCACGGGCACGTCGGCGACCTTGCGGCCGTCCCGCAGGACGACGACGCGGTCGGCGAGGTCGATGACCTCGTCGAGCCGGTGGGAGATGAAGACGACGCCCGCCCCGGCCGCGGCCACCCGCCGCACCGCCTCGAAGAGCCGGCCGACCTCCTCCCCGTGCAGCGAGGCGGTCGGCTCGTCGAGCACCAGGACGTTGTCCGGCCGGCTCCACCCGTCCAGGGCCCTGGCGATGGCGACGATGGTCCGCTCGCTCGCGGTCAGCTCCGACACCGGCACGTCCACGGGGAACGAGGCGCCGAACCGGGCGATGAGTTCCTGAGCCCGACGGCGTTCCTGGGCACCGCGCACGGCGGCGAGCGTCCGCAGACCGTGGGAGCGGCCGAGGTCGAGGTTCTCCACCGTGCTGAGCATCGGCACGAGACCGAGGTCCTGGTGGATGAAGTGCAGTTCGCCGTGTGCGGCCGGCCCCCCGGCGAGCGCGCCGCCGGGGCCACGGAGCTCGATCCGCGCCCCGGGATCGGGGTCGTGCAGGCCGGCCAGGACCTTCACCAGGGTCGACTTGCCCGAGCCGTTCTGCCCCACGACGGCGACGACCTCACCGGGGTAGACGTCGAGGTCCACTGCGTCCAGCGCCCGGAGACCCGGGAAGGTCTTCGACAGTCCGCGGACCCTGAGCAGCGGCTCGTCGGCCACGGGGGTGGCCGGTGTGCCGGGTGTCCCGCCGTCCATGAGCGCCTCCTCGCGCCGTGATTCGACCGGACGGACCCCCGCCGGGAGCCGGCGGGGGATCCGGAGGTCAGACCTCCCGGGGAGCGCGCATGGACTTCGGCCAGACGCCCTGCTTGCCCGGCTGCAGGATGCCGTTGGGGTCCAGGGCGTCCTTGAGCGTCTCGTGGAAGCGCAGGAGGGCGTGGTCGTTGAAGTCGAACGTCTTCGCCACCACGTCCATGTTCTGGATGTTGGTGCGGTACAGCGGATAGCCGATCTCCGCGAGCGCCTCGACCATCGGCGCGTAGTTGTCGTAGATCCGGCGCGTCATGGCCTCGTCCTTGGGGTCGAAGAACGAGACCGAGACGTGGATGATGCTCGAGGGGAGCAGCAGCAGCCCGGCGGCGTACGGCTCGCCGAGGCGCTGGTACAGCGAGCGCACCAACTTCACCGTGCTGAGCACTTCCTTGCCGCTCAGCGGGCCGACCGGGGAGAAGTCCAGGTGACCGGTGTCGGGGCCGTAGGGGATCTTGTACAGGTCGAGCAGCTCCATGCCCGGGATACCGGCCTGCACACGGTCCTCGTGGTTGGTGTTCGGCCCCACCCGGTCGTCGCCGCGGAAGGTGCGCCGGCCCAGCTCGACGCCCGGGATCGCGCCGAGGGTGCGCTCGACGACGCGGTACTGCGCCTCGACCACCTCCTCGTAGCCGTACAGCGCGAAGCGCATCGCCCAGGCCTCACCGGTCGGGTCCAGGTCGGGCTGGCCGTTCTCGTCGGCGACGACGCCGCGGCCGAGGAACGGGTAGTTGGAGATGGTGCCGTCCTGCATCAGCTGCCGCATGACGTCGATGACGGGCTCGAGGATGGCGTCCCCGTCGAAGCGCACCCAGCAGGAGACGTAGGTCTCCGGGCGGGGCATGAGCCGCCAGCCCATGCTCACCACGATGCCGAGGCTGGACTGCATGAACAGCCCGTCGACCGAGGGGCCGAACGCGCAGGGGTACACGTGCGCGGACTTGCTGTTGGTCATGGCGCCCATGCCGGTGCGCATCAGCTCACCGTTGGGGAGGACGACCTCCATGCCCACGATGTTCTCCGCGTGGGTGCCGAACCGCGTGTGACCGCGGCCGTACTCCAGGCTGTTGCCGATGACGCTGCCCCAGCCGAGGTCGGGGATGGACGACCAGTGGGTGTTGCCGGCGGTCTCGAGGGCCTCGCACAGGTCGAACCAGCGGACGCCGGGCTCGACGACCGCGTAGCCGAGCTCCTGGTTGATCTCCCGGACCCGGTTCATCCGGCTGAGGTTCACCAGGATCGAGCCGCGGATGCGGGGGGCCGCGCCGCCGTAGCCGTAGTTGCGGCCGGTACTGACCACCCACAGGGGGACCTGGTGCTCGTTGGCGATGCGGACGACGGCCTGGACCTCCTCGACCCTCGTCGGGAACACCGCGGCGGCGAGGTCGAACTCCTCGGAGCCCTGTAGCCAGAACGGGTCGCGGAACTCGGCGAGTTCCGCGCGCGACGTGAGCACGGAGCCGGCGCCCAGCGCGGCGGTGAAGGCCTCGATGGCCCGCGCGACCTGCTGCTCGTCGACGGTGACGGGGGCGAGTGCGCCCATTCTGACTCCTCACATACCCGCGCGGTCGCCCGAGGAACGCCACCACCGGGGCCGGATCCCGGGGTCGTGGACGAGCGTCCGCGCTCGCGGCTCGATGGCGCGGGACGCTATCAGACATAAGCGCAAGGATGGCAACGGTCTGAGGATAGACCACTCGACTTCTGTCCTCTACCGTCGCGGACATCCCCGCACGAACTGCGGCCGCGCGACGCTCGCTCGTTCGGCCACGACACCCTGCCCGGGCGCAGTCGCCCAGAAGCGGGGGACGGAAGGAAGGTCACCAGTGAGCATCGAGTCCGTTTCCCGGGCCCCCGTCGTGATCGCCGGCGGCGGCCCGGTGGGCATGTCGTTGGCCATCGACCTCGCGCTGCGGGACGTGCCGAGCATCGTGCTGGAGCAGCGCGAGGCCGGCGTGCCGTTCCTGCTCCGCACGAACATGACGAACGTCCGGTCGATGGAGCACTTCCGCCGCTGGGGCATCGCCGACGCCCTGCGGCGCAACGACCCGGTCAGCGACGTCATCCAGCGGGACGTCTCGTTCGTCACGCGGCTCAACGGCCACGAGGTCCTCCACCTCCCCAATACCTACGAGTGGACCGAGCCGCTGCCGTTCGCCTCCGAGGTGGCGGAGTGGGCGCCCAACGAGGCGATCGAGAAGACCCTCTGGGAGCGCGTGGCAGAGCTCCCGCAGATCGACTACCGCTACGGGCACGCGGCGCAGTCGTTCACCCAGGACGACACCGGCGTGTCCGTCCGGGTCATGACCTCTCACGGTCCGGTGCAGGTCGAGGGCGACTACCTGGCCGTCTGCGACGGCAGCCGCAGCACGCTGCGCCGCGAGTGCCTCAACGTGCGCATGGAGGGCATCCCCAACCTCGCGCCCAGCTTCTCGTGGCACTTCCGGGCGCCGAAGCTGCACGAGCTGTGGACCGCCGGGCCGATGGTCTCGATGGTCTACTTCTACAACGAGGACCGCGGGTCGGACCTGCTCGTCGCGCAGGGGTCGATCGACCGCTGGCAGTACTTCGCCGGGCCGACGCCGGAGGGCGTCGACGGCGACAACTGGGAGCACGTCCGCGAGATGCTCTTCCGCGCGGTGGGCCAGGAGTTCGAGGTCGAGCCGCTCGGCGGCGGGGCTTTCGCCCAGCACTCGCTGCTGGCGCCGCGCCTGGACTACGGCCGGGTGGCGCTGCTCGGCGACGCGGCGCACCTGGTCTCCCCGCAGGGCGGCTTCGGCATGAACCTCGGCATCGGGGACGCCGCCGACCTCGGCTGGAAGCTCGCGGCGATGGTGCAGGGCTGGGGCGGGCCGATGCTGCTGCCCAGCTACAGCATCGAGCGGCGCGAGGCCATCCGCTTCATCCAGCAGGGCGCCGAGGCCAACCACGCCCTCGGCGCGATCGAGCTGGTGCGGCCGGGCATCGAGGACGATGGCCCGGCCGGGGACGCCGTCCGAGAGGCGGTCAAGCAGGACATCCTGACCAGGAAGATGGTGCAGTTCAAGCGGATGGGCGGGCAGCTGGGCTACAAGTACACGCTGTCGCCGATCATCGTGCGGGACGGGACGGAGGAGCCGGCGCCCACCTTCGCGGACTACACCCCGTCGGCCCGGCCCGGTAACCGCGCGCCGCACCTGTGGCTGGCCGACGGCACCTCGCTGTTCGACCACTTCGGCCTCGGCTTCACCCTCCTGGACCTCGGCGGGCTCGACGCCGCTCCGCTGCTGGCGGCGGCGGCCGCGCGCGGCGTGCCGGTCGAGGTGTTCACGCCGGCCGAGGCGGACCTGCCGGCGCTGCGGGAGCTGTACCGGGCCGGCGGGGCGCTCGTCCGCACCGACCACCACGTCGCGTGGCGCGGTGACGCGCTACCCGAGGACGTCGACCACCTGTGGGCCGTCGTCACGGGGTCGCTGGCGTGGAGCCGGGCGGCGGCCGATGCGCCGGTCCCGGCCGCGGTGTGAGCATCCGCCGGTCCGAGGGGAGGCGGCCGTGAGCGACGACGCGTACGACGACGGCATGAGGGTGCGGCGGTCCGTGCTCGGGGACGCGGTCGTCGACCGCGCGATCGAGGCGACGACGCCGTTCACGGCCCCCTTCCAGGACCTCATCACCCGGTACGCGTGGGGGGCGGTCTGGAGCCGCGAGGGCCTGGACCGCCGCACCCGCAGCTGCATCACCCTCGGCATCCTCACGGCACTGGGCCGTGAGGACGAGATCGCGCTGCACGTCGGCGTCGCCCGGCGCAACGGGCTGACCCGCGAGGAGATCTCGGAGGTGCTCCTGCACTCCGCCGTCTACGCCGGCGTCCCTGCGGCCCGGGGCGCCTTCATCGTCGCCCAGCAGGTGCTGGATCGCGAGGAGGAGCAGCAGGACTGACCGGTCCGGGGCGCGGTCGCCGCGCCCCGGACCGGACACCAGCAGGCGGGACGCAAGCACGCCGGCCGGCTCCGGCGGAGCCGGCCGGCGTCGTCAGCGGCGGGTGCCGGCCGGGGGCGTCAGGCCGGTGAACGCGTCCAGGGCGGTGGGGTCGTCGACCGCGTCCAGGCTGAGGGCCTGGTCCGGGCGCGCACCCTGCAGGATCCGCTTGATCGGCACCTCGAGCTTCTTGCCGGTGCGCGTGTGCGGGATCGCCGGGACCTGGAGGATCTCGTCGGGCACGTGCCGGGGCGAGGTCTCCCGGCGGATGGCGCCGGCGATCTCGCTGCGGAAGGCCTCGTCGAGGGTCCGGCCGTCGTCGAGCACGACGAACAGCGGCATCCAGTAGCCGCCGTCCGCGAGGTCGACGCCGATGACCAGCGCCTCGCGGATCCCGGGCAGCTGCTCGACCACCTCGTAGATGTCGGCGCTCCCCAGTCGCACGCCGTGCCGGTTGAGGGTCGCGTCGGACCGTCCGTGGATCACGACGGTGCCCCGGTCGGTGACGGTCGCCCAGTCCCCGTGCCGCCAGATGCCGGGGAACGTGTCGAAGTACGCGCCTGCGTACTTCTCCCCGGTGGAGTCGTTCCAGAGGGTCACCGGCATGGTGGGCATCGGCCGGGTCACCACGAGCTCACCGACCTCGCCGTGTACCGCGGCGCCGGTCGGACCGAGTGTGTCGACCGCGGCGCCGAGCGCGCGGCAGGAGATCTCGCCCGGCCAGATCGGCTTGTTGGGGGCGCCGGTCGCCAGGGCCGAGACGATGTCCGTGCCGCCCGACATCGAGACCAGCGGCACCCGCGGGCCGAACTCCTCGCGCACCCAGTAGTAGGCGCCCGGCGGCACCGGCGACCCGGTGGCGCCGATCATGCGCAGGCCGGCCGGGCGGGGGACGTCGCCCCCCGCGCGCTCGGTGGCCAGGAGGTAGCCGGGGCTGGTGCCGACGACGGTCGCGGCGTGCTCGGTGGCGACCCGCCAGAACTGGTCGGGGACCGGATGGGCCGGGCTGCCGTCGTAGACGATGATCGACGCCCCGGTGAGCAGGGCGTTGACGTTGAAGTTCCACATCATCCAGTTGGTCGTGGTGTACCAGAACAGCCGGTCGTCGCCGGTCATGTCGAGGTGGAGCCCGGCCATCTTCTGGAAGTCCAGCGTGACGCTGCCGTGCCCGTGCACGAGGCCCTTCGGGATGCCGGTCGTGCCGGAGGAGTAGAGCACCCAGAGGGGGTGGGCGAAGGGAACGGCCTCCGGTCGCAGCTGGGGGGTGCCCGCGGCGGCCAGCGCGCCCTCCCACGTCATGACGCGGCGCCCGGGGACGTCCATCGGGTCCAGGCCGAGGTGCTGCACGTGGAGCACGTCGGTGGCCGTGGGCAGCAGGCCGGCGAGCTCCGCGGCCTCGTCGCGGCGGTCGTACGTGCGGCCACCGAAGTGGTAGCCGTCGGCACAGATGAGGACCCGCGGCTCGAGCTGGGCCAGCCGCTTGGCCGCCGCCTCGGCGGCGTAGTCGGGACCGCAGCACGACCAGACCGCCCCGAGAGCGGCCGTGGCGAGGAACGCGACCACCGATGCCGCGCAGTTGGGCACGTAGCCGACGACCCGGTCACCGGGAACGACGCCGAGCCCGCGCAGGGCCGCCGCTGCCGTCGCCACCTGTCGTTCCAGCTCGGCCCAGGTGAGGGAACGCGAGGCGCCGCTCTCCACCACCTCGACCACGGCGACGGCGTCCGGGTCACGATCGCGGAACACGTGCGCCACGTAGTTGAGCCGGACCCCGGGGAACCACTCGGCCCCCGGCATGTCGGACGACGCCAGGACGACGCCGGGTGCCGGGTCGCTGCGCATGTCGAAGAAGTCCCAGCATGCCTGCCAGAAGTCCTCGAGCGAGTCGACCGACCACCGCCAGAGCGCTTCGTAGTCCGGGAGGTCGACCCCATGGGTCCGCTCGACCGTGCGCATGAAGGCCGTAATGCGGCTGCGCTCGACCTGTGCGGGATCCGGTTCCCAGATGGGGGGGACGGCGACGACGGGGTCGACCGTGGAGCCGGTCATGTGGCTGCACCTCCGGGCGGGCGGGCGCACCGCGGCAGGCACGCCTGCCGCGATGCAGGGGGAGTGGGAGACACCGTCCACGCCGACTGACGGGGTAGGACTCAGGTCTTGACGCAACCGACCGTACCATTAGAGGCTGTCTGGGCTATTAGGCAATTGTTGGACCGAAGCACGGTCCGGTCCGGGCCACGGTCGTCCGCGCCGGAGTGCCGACGAGAGGTGAGATCGATGTCCGCCCCCGCCCCCACCCCCGCCCCCACCGCGTCGCCTCCGGTCAGCAAGCTCCGGTCGCTGGGGTACATCGGCCTGACCGCACCCGACCTGGGGGAGTGGGAGCGGTTCGGGACCCAGGTCGCCGGTCTGCAGGTCGCTCCCGAGTCGACCCCCGAGCGGCTGCTGTTCCGGGCCGACGAGCGGGCGTGGCGGATCGCCGTCACCCCCGGCGACGGCTCGGTCGCCCACATCGGCTGGGAGGTCTCCGGCGAGCGGGACCTCGAGGACCTGGCGGCGACCATGGAGGCGGCGGGCGTCCCCGTCACCCACGACCCGGAGACGGCGCGCGAGCGCATGGTGACGGGGCTGTTCCGGGCGAAGGACCCGGCCGGCATCGAGCTGGAGTTCTTCTACGGCGCCAAGGTCTCCTCCGAGCCCTTCCTGTCCCCGCGCGGAGCCACGTTCGTCACCGACGACATGGGTCTCGGCCACGTCGTCCTGATGATGCCGGACTTCGCCGAGGCGCAGGCCTTCTACGTCGACACCCTCGGCTTCCGCGTCAGCGACCGCGTGGTGACCGCGGACGCCAGCGTCCTGTTCACCCACCTCAACCCCCGCCACCACACCCTCGCCGTCTGGGAGGCGAAGCACGCCGTCGGGCTGCACCACTTCATGCTGGAGGTCACCGAGCTGGACACGGTCGGCCGCGCGCTCGACCAGGTCTACGCCGGCGGAGCGCAGCTGACCAGCACGCTCGGCAAGCACCTCAACGACCGGATGACCTCGTTCTACTGCCGGACGCCGTCGAACTGCGAGATGGAGTACGGCTGGAACGGCCGGCGCATCGACGACGCCACCTGGGTCACCGCCGAGTACGACTCCGCGCACCTGTGGGGACACGCCCGCGTCCCGGGTGCCCCGCCGGACGAGGACGGCTGAGCGACCGGCGCCGGCGCTCCGGAGGTGGACCTCGGTCCCTCCGGGCGCCGCGCCGGACCGGCAGGACCCCCAGCAACCGCTCGGACCCTCGAGGGCCGCGGCCCATCACCCCCGTAGAGGAAGTGCACAGTGGAGCTCCCCCCCGGCGGCGGGCCCCTCGACGGGGTGCGGGTGGTCGACATGACCACGTCGTACGCCGGCCCCACCGCGTCCATGTACCTGGCCGACCTGGGCGCGACCGTGATCAAGGTGGAGCGGCCGCGCTCCGGTGACGACGCCCGGAGCTGGGGGCCGCCGTTCTCCGACGGCACCTCGGCCTGGTTCGCCTCCGTCAATCGGAACAAGCGGTCGGTCGCCCTGGACATGCGCGCCCCGGGTGGGCGGGAGGCGCTGCTGCGGCTGGTGGACTCCGCCGACGTCTTCCTGCAGAGCACGAACCCGGCCAAGCTCGAGCAACTGGGCATCGACGGGCCGGCGCTGCTGGCGCGCAATCCACGGCTGGTCTACTGCGCGCTGTCCGGGTTCGGGCTCGACGGCCCGGACCGCGCCCTGCCCGGGTACGACCTTGTGGCCCAGGCCCGGTCGGGGCTCATGTCGGTCACGGGGGAGCGGGGGCGCAGCCCGCAGCGGGTCTCGACCGCCCTGTCGGACATCGTCACCGGCATGAGCGCCGCGGTCGCGATCAACGCCGCGCTCGTCCGGCAGGCCCGCACCGGCCGGGGCGACATCGTCGACGTGGCGCTGCTGGACACCGACCTGGCGCTGATGGCCCCCCGGATCGCGGCCTTCCTGGCCGGCGAGGCCGAGCCCGCGCCCAGCGGCGGCACCGACAGCGTGCTCGCGGTGTACCAGCCCTTCCAGGCCGCCGACCGCACGCTGGTCGTGGCGATCGGCAACGACCTGATGTGGCAGCGCTTCTGCCGGGCGATCGGCCTGGAGCACCTCGCCACCGACCCGGAGCTGGCCGACAACGCGGGCCGGCGGGCGCACCGCCCGCGGGTCACCGCGGAGGTCGCCGAGGTCCTGGCGTGCCGGCCAGCGGAGGAGTGGCTGCGGCTGCTCGCGGCGGTCGAGGTCCCCGCGGCGCCCGTGCAGTCGTTGTCCGAGGTGGTGCGCGATCCCCAGGTCGTCGCCCGCGGCGCCCTGCTGCCCGTGCCGGGCAGCGACGGTGCCCTGACGACCGTGCGCAGCCCGTTCCGCTTGACGTCCGTGCCCGTCCCCCGCAACGAGCGCTTCCCCGACCTGGGGGCGCACACCGCCGAGGTGCTCGCCGAGCTCGGCTACGACGACGCCGAGATGGCCAGGCTGCTGGCCGCCGGCGCCGTCGCCGGGCCCGGGCTGGGCGTCGGTGCCGCGTCGGACTCCGAGGAGGCCCTGCGTGTCTGACGTCGTGGTGGTGGAGCCCGCAGGGGCGGTGACCGTCGTCCGCATCGACCGGCCCGAGGTCCACAACGCGTTGAACGGGGAGGTCCTCGCCGGCATCAGGGAGGCGGTCCTGGCCGCGGCCGGCGACCCGGCGGTCCGGGCCGTCGTCCTCGTCGGCACCGGGGTGAAGGCGTTCAGCGCCGGCGCCGACCTCCGGGAACTCGACGGCATGTCCGCCGACCAGGCTCTCGAGCAGATGCGCGCCGGCCAGCAGGTGATGCGCGACATCGAGCGGGCCGCCGTCCCGGTGATCGCCGCGGTGAACGGCGTCGCCCTCGGCGGCGGGTTCGAACTGGTGCTCGCCGCCACCTTCCCGGTGCTGTCTACGCGGGCCTCGCTCGGCCTGCCGGAGTCCGGCCTGGGCCTGATCCCTGGCTACGGCGGCACCCAGCGGCTGGCCCGCGCGCTCGGGGCGCCGGTCGCCGCGCACCTGATGCTCACCGGGACCCGGCTCGACGCGGACCGTGCCTACGCCCTCGGTCTCACCCCGGTGCCACCGGTCGCACCCGACGAGCTGCTGGAGACCGCCCTGGGGATCGCCGGCACGATCGCGGCGCAGGGCCCGCGTGCCGTCCGCGCGATCCTGTCCGCCCTGGAGACGGGCCGGGACGCGCCGCTCGACGCCGGCCTCGCGCTGGAGACCGGGTACGC
The DNA here is from genome assembly GCF_054050695.1 of Blastococcus sp. SYSU D00820. Classification (NCBI taxonomy): domain Bacteria; kingdom Bacillati; phylum Actinomycetota; class Actinomycetes; order Geodermatophilales; family Geodermatophilaceae; genus Blastococcus; species Blastococcus sp. SYSU D00820. Next base: position 35,974 of record NZ_JBJGZW010000032.1, on the reverse strand, counting down.
CGCGCTGGCCATCGCCGGCGCGGAGTCCACCGAGGGCATCGCCGCCTTCCTCGAGCGCCGTCCGCCACGCTTCGACGCCGCCGGCGGGGCCGCATGAGCCGGCTGCTCGAGCCACTCGAGCTGGACACCGATCCCCAGGCATACCTGGCCCTGCACGACCTGCTGGACGAGCCCGTCGCCGACGCGGCCCTGACGCCGCGCGAGCGGGAGATCCGGGACCGCACCCGCGACGTCGTCGCCCGCGAGGTCGCGCCGCGGGCGGCGCACGCCGACGCCACCGGCGAGTTCGTGCACGAGAGCTACCAGGCGCTGGCGGCGGCCGGGCTCTCCGGGCTGGTCTTCCCCGAGCACCTGGGCGGCACGGGGGACACCCACGTCGCCTACGCGGTCGCCATGGAGGAGGTCACCGCCGGCTGCGCGGCCACCAGCCTGGTCTTCATGACCCAGATGCACGCCGCCTTCCCGATCCTCCTCGCGGGGACCCGGGAGTTGCAGGAGCGGTACATCCCGCGGCTGCTGGACGGCAGCTGGTACGGCTCGCTGGGCATCACCGAGCCCGAGGCCGGCAGCGACGTCGCGAGCATGCGCACCACAACCCGGCCGGACGGGGACGGCTACCGGATCGACGGCGCGAAGACCTTCATCACCACCGGCGACCGGGCCCGCGTGGTCATCTGCTTCGCCAGCACCGACCGGTCCGCCGGGCGCCGCGGCATCAGCGCCTTCGTCGTCGACCGAACCTCGCCCGGGGTCTCTGCCGGACGGCCGTTCGCCAAGATGGGCATGCACGGCTCCTCGACCGCCGAGCTGTTCTTCGACGGCGTGCAGGTGCCGGCCGACCACCGGCTCGGCACCGAGGGCGGCGGCTGGCAGGTCGTCATGAGCTCGGTGGTGAAGTCGCGCATCAGCGCCGCCGCGCAGGGGGTGGGGCTGGCCCGGGCGGCCTATGCCCGCGCGCTGGCCCAGCTGCGCCGGCTGCACGGCCCCCGGCTGCCCGACGAGGCGCTGGGCGTCCTCGCCGAGCTGCGCGGCCGGATCCTCCAGGGGCGGCTGCTGCTGCACGGCGTGGCCCGGCACGTGGACGCGACCGGCGACGCCTCGCCCGGCCAGATCGGGATCATGAAGCAGAGCTGCACCGACCTGGGCTGGGAGACCGCCGTCGCCGCCACCCGGCTGCTGGGCGCCCACGGCGACCTGGCGGTGCTGGGCGTCGAGCGCTGCCTGCGGGACGCCAAGGTCACCCAGATCTACGACGGCACCAACGAGATCCAGCGGCTGCTCATCGGCCGCGAGACCACCCGCGCCATGGAGGAGCTCTCATGACCACACTCGACGGCAAGGTCGCCGTCGTCACCGGGGCCGGCCGCGGGCTCGGCCGTGCGATGGCCGCCGCGCTCGCCTCGTCCGGGGCGGCGGTCACCGTCGCGGCCCGCACCGGCACGGAGCTCGACGCCTTCGTCGCGGAGGTGGAGGACGCCGGGGGGCGGGCGCTCGCCTGCCCGACCGACGTCACCGACGAGCACGCGGTCGAGCGGATGGTGGAGAAGACCGTCGCCGCGTTCGGGCGGGTCGACGTCCTCGTCAACAACTCCGGCGTGCTCACCACGACCGCGCTGCTGGACCAGCCGGCCGACGACTGGGACCGGATCGTCGCGACCAACCTGCGCGGCACCTTCCTGGCCACCCGCGCCGTCGGCCGGCACCTGGTGGCGCAGGGCTCGGGAAAGGTCGTCAACATCGCCTCGAACTTCGCGCTCAAGGGCATCCCGCACCACGCGGCCTACTCGGCGTCGAAGGCCGCGGTGATCGCCTTCACCAAGTCGATGGCCGTGGAGTGGGCGCGGTACGGCGTCCAGGTCAACGCGATCGCCCCCGGCTACTTCGAGACGGACATGAACGCCGAGCTGCGCGCCGACCAGGAGATGACGGCGAAGGTGCTGCGCACCGTCCCGGCACGGCGCATCGCCGACCCCGCCGAGCTGACCCCGTGGGTCCTGCTGCTGGCGGGCAGCTCGTCCGACTTCACCACCGGCACGGTCGTCGTCGTCGACGGCGGCCAGGCCGCTACGTGAGCCGCCACGTGAGCCGCCACGTCAGCACCGACCCCACCGACCGAGCCGGAGGCCGCTCGTGAGCACTGACCACAAGACCGTCGGCGTCCTCGGCGCCGGCACGATGGGCTCGGGCATCGCGACCGTGACCAGCCGGGCCGGCCACCGGACACTGTTGTTCGACGTGGACGAGGACAACCTGCAGCGGGGGATCGACACCGTCCACGGCTTCTTCGACCGCAGCGTCTCCCTCGGCAAACTCGACGCGGACGCCGCCACCGCCACCAAGGCGCGCCTCGAGGGCACCACGGACATGGCCGACCTGGCCGGCTGCGACGTCGTCATCGAGGCCGTGTACGAGGACCTGGCGCTCAAGAAGGACCTCTTCGGCCGGCTGGACGCCGTCGTGTCCGACCGCACGCTGTTCCACACCAACACCTCGACGCTGTCGGTCACCGGGATCGCCTCGGGCTCCACGCTGCCCGAGCGCGTCGTGGGCACGCACTACTGCAACCCGGCGCCGCTGATGAAGCTGGTCGAGGTGGCCGACGGCCGGCACACCGCCGGGTGGGCGCACGAGGCCACCGTCGCGTTCCTGCACTCGCTGGGCAAGACCACGGTGGTGACCAAGGACCGGCCCGGGTTCATCGTGAACCGCTTCCTCATCCCCTGGGAGAACAGCTGCATCGCCGCACTCGAGGCGGGCCTGGGCACCAAGGAGTCCATCGACGCGGCGGTCACCGGCGCGCTGGGGCACCCCATGGGCCCCTTCCGGCTGCTCGACATCGTCGGCATGGACATCCACCAGCAGGTCGCCACCCGGCTGTACGAGCAGCTGCGCGAGCCGAGGTTCTTCCCGCCGCCGATGGTCGAGCGGATGGTGGCCGCCGGCGACCTCGGCCGCAAGACCGGCCGCGGCTTCTACACCTACGACGACACGCGACTGTTCGGCTCGTGAACACGCCGGCGCACGAGGAGGGAACGGCATGACCGATCTGCAGCACGTCGGCGTCCTGGGCTTCGGGACCATGGGTGCCGGGATCGCGCAGGTGCTGGCCCAGTCGGGCCGCACCGTGACGGTCCTGGAGACCGACCAGGCCCGCATCGACGCCGGCACCGGCATCCTCACGGCCTTCCTGGACGGCGGGGTCACCCGCGGCAAGACCACCGGGCAGCAGCGGGACGAGGTACTGGCGCGGGTCTCCGGCGTCACCGACGCCGCCGGGCTCGCCGAGGTCGACCTGGTCATCGAGGCGGTGACGGAGGACCGCGACGTCAAACGCGACCTCTTCGCCCGGGTCGCGGCGGAGGTGGGGGAGCAGACCGTCCTCGCCACCAACACCTCCGCGCTGTCGGTGACCGACCTGGCGACCTCCGTGGCCAACCCCGGCCGGTTCGCCGGCCTGCACTTCTTCAACCCGGCGCCGCTGATGCGCGTGGTCGAGGTCGTCCGGGCGCTGCAGACCGACGAGGCCGTCGTCGACCGGCTGGTGGCGCTCGTCGAGTCGATGGGGAAGACGCCGGTGGTGGTCAAGGACCGCCCGGGCTTCCTGGTCAACCGGCTGCTCATGCCCTACCTCAACGACGTCGTGCAGGCGTACGACGAGGAGCTGGCCAGCGCCGAGGACATCGACGTCGCCGTCAAGCTCGGCCTGGGCCACAAGCAGGGACCGCTGGAGCTGCTGGACATGATCGGCCTCGACGTCCACGACCACGCGACCACCAGCGCCTACGAGGCGACCCTCGACCCGCGGTTCGCCTCGCCGCCGCTGCTGCAGCAGATGGTGGCCGCCGGCAACCTCGGACGGAAGAACGGCCGGGGCTTCCGCACCGGGACGGAGCAGGGCTGATGGCCTACGACGACATCACGGTCAGCGCCGACGACGCGGTCCTGACCCTCACGATCAACCGCCCGGACGCAGGCAACAAGCTCCGCGCCCAGACGTGTCTGGAGCTCTTCGACGCCCTGCAGCGCTTCCGGCTGGACCCCGCGCTGCGGGTCGCGGTGCTGACCGGGACCGGCGACAGGTTCTTCTGCATCGGCGGCGAGCACGACCCGCTGACCTCGCTCGACCAGTCCCAGGTGCTGCCGATCATCGACGTCTACCAGGCGATCGACACCATCTCCAAGCCGGTGGTCGCCGCCGTCAACGGTTTCGCCGTGGGCGGCGGCAACGTCCTGCACACCGTCTGCGACCTGTCGATCGCATCGGAGACGGCGGTGTTCCGGCAGGTCGGGCCCATGGTCGGCAGCTTCGACGCCGGCTACGGCACCTGGTACCTGGAGGACACCATCGGGCGCAAGCGCGCCAAGGAGATGTGGTACCTGAACGCCAAGTACAGCGCTGCGCAGGCGCTGGCCATGGGCCTGGTGAACGAGGTCGTCCCGGCCGCCGAGCTCATGGCGCGGGCCACCGAGGTCGCCCGCACGATCGCCACCCGCAGCCCCCTGGCGATCGGGGCCCTCAAGACGGCGTTCTCCGGCCGCCACAACGGCGTCTCGGGGCAGGCGCGCTTGGCTCACGACCAGTACCTGACCGCCTACCTGACGACCGGTGAGGCGCACGAGGTGAGCGCCTCGTTCGCCGAGCGCCGTCCACCGAACCCGGACCGGTTCTGGTCGTGACCTGGCTGGGTCCCGTCCTCGACGACGACCAGCGGGACGTCGTCGCGGTGCTCACCGCGCTGACGACCGGGCGGGACGTCGTCCTCACCGACGATCCCGCACAGGTCGCCGAACTGCGCGGGGGGCTGGCCGAGCTGGGGCTGTGGACCCTCGGCACTGCCGAGGCGCTCGGCGGCGGAGGAGCGCCGTGGCCGGTCACCGCGGTGGTCCTCGAGGGGCTGGGCCGCTCCTGGCCGGCCCTGGGTCTGGCCGCGGCGCACGCCCATGCCGCCGTGGAGGCGCTGGCGCCCTCGGGCGCCGACCCCGACCTCGTCGCCGCCCTGCACGAGGGCCGCGCCGCCGTGGCGGTGGTCGAGCCGGACGGCACCGCGGTGCACCTGTCCCGCGACGCGCAGACGGTCACCGGGAGCGTCGACCGGGTCGACGCCGCCGCCGAGGAGGTCCACCTGCTGGTGCTGACCGGCGGGGACAGCGCCCTGCTGCTGCGGCCCGCCGCCCTCACCCGGGGTGCGGTCCTGCGGCGGACCGGCCTGGCGGGGGCGCTGACCGCCCCGCTGCGCGTCCTCGGGCGCCTGGGGGAGACGGCGCAGGAGCTGACCGGCGTGCCGGTGCCCGCTGTCCGGGCGCGACTGCGCCTGGCCGCCGCGGCCGTGGCCGTCGGGATCGCCGGTGCCGCCGCCGACGCAAGCCGCGAGTACGCCCGCGCACGGCGGCAGTTCGGCGGGCCGCTCACCGACCTGGCCTCCGTCCGCGCGGCACTGCTCGCCCAGGCGTCGCGGACCTCCGTCGTCCTCGGTGCGCTGCTCGCGGCCGACCCCGGCTCGTCGCTGGGGGCGACCGCACTCCTGCGGGAGGCGTGCGACGCGGCAGTCGACGTCGCGGCCGGCGCGCTGCAGTCCCACGGCGGCTACGGCTACCTCGCCGAGTACCCCGTCGAGCGGTTGCTGCGGGACGCGGTCTCGCTGCGCGCGGCGGTCGATGCCATGGGCACGGCAGCCCCCCAGGGACGCGCCCTCGTCGGCGCGGTCCCCGCCTGAGCCGGACCGGACGGAGGAGCAGTCGTGCGGGACGCGGTGGTGGTGGAGGCGGTGCGTACGCCAGTGGGGCGGCGCAACGGGAGCCTGGCCGGGGTGCACCCGGTGGATCTGTCGGCGCACGTGCTGGGCGCGCTGGTGGAGCGGGCGGGCGTGGACCCCGCGCTGGTCGAGGACGTCGTCTGGGGATGCGTGTCCCAGGTGGGCGAGCAGACGTGGGACGTCGGCCGCACGGCGGCGCTCGCCGCAGGGTGGCCCGAGACGGTGACCGGCGTGACGGTCGACCGGCAGTGCGGTTCCTCGCAGCAGGCGCTGCACTTCGCGGCCGCCGGCGTGGTCGCCGGCCACTACGACGTCGTCGTGGCCGGCGGCGTCGAGTCGATGTCCCGCGTACCGATGGGCAGTGCGGTGGGTACCGCCGATCCGTTCGGCTCCCGCTACGCGAGCCGGTACGGCGGGCCGCCGGACCAGCGGGTCGGCGCGGAGATGATCGCCGAGCAGTGGGGGCTGACCCGTACCCGGTGCGACGAGTTCGCCGTGGCGTCCCACGAGAAGGCGGCCGCGGCGCGCGCCGTCGGCAGCTTCGCCGGGCAGATCGCGCCGGTGTCGCTACCCGACGGCACGCTCGTCGAGGAGGACGGCGGCATCCGCCCGGGCACCACGGCGGAGGTGCTGGGTCGCCTGCGGACGGTGTCGCCCGACGGCGGGGTGGTCACCGCGGGCAACGCCTCGCAGATCTCCGACGGCGCCGCGGCGCTGCTGGTGACGACCTCCGCACGCGCCCGTGAGCTCGGGATGACCCCGGTCGCGCGGGTCCACACGGCGGTCGTGGCCGGCGCCGACCCGGTGATGATGCTGACCGCGCCGATCCCCGCGACGGAGAAGGCGCTGCGCCGCAGCGGCCTGTCCCTGGACGAGATCGGCGTCTACGAGGTCAACGAGGCCTTCGCACCCGTGCCGCTGGCCTGGCTGGCCGAGACCGGTGCGGACGAGGCCCGGCTGAACCCGCTCGGCGGGGCCATTGCCCTCGGGCACCCGCTGGGTGGGTCGGGTGCCCGCATCACCACGACCCTGCTGCACCACATGCGCGAGCGCGGGATCCGCTACGGGCTGCAGACGATGTGCGAGGGCGGCGGCCAGGCCAACGCCACGGTCTTCGAGCTGCTCTGATCCCGCGCGGCCCCGACGACGGAGGGCCGCCCGGTCGACTCGCGTCGACGGGGCGGCCCTCTGTCGTGCTCGCTGGGATCAGCGGTTGCCGTACAGCGTGGGCAGCTGCGCGTCGTAGTTGATCCACACGGCCTTTGCCTCGGTGTACTCGTGCATGGCCTCGAAGCCCATCTCGCGGCCGTACCCGCTCTGCCCGACGCCCCCGAACGGGGACCCGGGGTTGACCCGCTTGTAGGAGTTCACCCAGACCATGCCCGCACGGAGGGCGTGCGCGACCCGGTGCGCCCGGGCCAGGTCCCGGGTCCACAGCCCGCCGCCGAGGCCGTAGTCGGCGTCGTTGGCGATCGCGAGTGCCTCCTCGTCCGTGCGGAACCGCTGGACCCCCACGACCGGGCCGAAGACCTCCTCGCGGGCGAGCCGGTGGGTCGGCTGCGTCGCCACGACGGTGGGCTCGATGTAGCAGCCCCCCGTCAGGGCGGGGTCCGTGGGTGCCTTTCCGCCGGTGAGAATGGTGTCGCCGTCGTCCTCCGCGATCTTCATGTAGTTGATCACGCGGTCGCGGTGTCCCGGCGAGGTGAGCGGACCCATCTCGGTGCCCGGGTCCTTCGGGTCGCCGAGCCGGATCCCCTCGGTGAGCGCGGTGAACCGCTCGAGGAACTCGTCGGCGATCGCCTCGTGCAGGATGAGCCGGCTGCCTGCGATGCAGGCCTGCCCCTGGTTGTGGTAGATCGCGAAAGCGGCGCCGTTGACGGCGGCCGCCACGTCGGCGTCCTCGTACACGATGTTCGCGCCCTTGCCACCCAGCTCCAGGTGGACGCGCTTGAGGTTGCCCACGCTGGCGCTGACGATCCCGCGCCCGACGGCCGTGGACCCGGTGAACGACACCTTGTCGATCCCGGGGTGCTCGGCGATGCGCTGGCCGGCCGTCGCCCCGTAACCGGTGACGATGTTCACCACACCCGGCGGGAAGCCGACCTCCAGCATCAGCTCGCCGATGCGCAGGGTCGACAGCGGGGTGAGCTCCGAGGGCTTGAGCACCACCGTGTTGCCGGCCGCAAGCGCCGGGCCCATCTTCCAGCTCGTGAACATGAGCGGGAAGTTCCAGGGCACGATCTGACCGACGACGCCGACCGGCTCGCGCAGGACGTAGTCGAGGAACCCGGCCTCGACCGGGACGACGGTGCCCTGCAGCTTGTCGGCCATGCCGCCGAAGTAGCGGAAGGTCGCCGCGGTCCGCGGCACGTCCAGTCCGCGGGTGTCCCGGATGGGGTGACCGGTGTCCCGGGTCTCCAGCAGGGCCAGTTCCTCGGCGTTGGCCTCGATGGCGTCGGCCAGCTTGAGCAGCAGCCGGCCGCGCTGGTCGGCCGGCGTCCCCCGCCACCCCTCGAACGCCGACCGTGCCGCCTGCACGGCACGGTCGACGTCAGGGGCCTTGGCCTCGGCCACCTGGGCGAGCAGCGACCCGTCGTGCGGGTCGTGCACGTCGATGGTCGCGCCGTCGGCACCGGTGACGAACTCGCCGCCGATCAGGAGCTGTGTCTGCATGAGGCTCAGAAGTCGATCGGGTAGGTGGGGGCCTGACCGCTGGCGATCAGGTCCGGGATGGCCTCCGAGCCGTTCTCCCACACCAGCAGCATCGAACGCTTGGGGGAGTAGCCCTGGTGGCGGATGTCGGCCGGCATGGCACAGACGTCACCGGCCTTCATGACCACGCGGGCGCGCACGTTGCCCGTCTCCCGGTCCTCGACCTCCCAGGTGATCTCGTCGGAGATCTGGATGAACCACTCGACCCGGTCGTTGCCGTGGATAATCGGGAGGATGTACTCCTCGGTCGTGGGGCAGAACAGCGACTCCTTGCAGACGCTGGCCACGGAGGGGTTCCACGTCACGTCCGAGCGCGACAGGTAGGCGAAGAGCGAGAACGAGGAGACTTCGCCCTCGAAACCGGGCTCCGGGTAGATCTCCGGCTCGTCCTGCGGCACGTCCGCGAACATGCGGTTGACGGGGTAGCCGGACTCGTCGGTACGCAGCGGCGCGTCGCCGGGCAGCCCGACCATGCGGGACGCGGTGACGCGCTCACGGGTGACTGCGCCGGTGTTGTCACCGTTCTTGATGCCGAAGGCCGACCCGGTCTCGTGCGGCGAGGCGAAGGGGTCGAAGGACTCGTTGGTCCAGTCGTCGAGCACGGCCTTGAACGTCTCGCGGATCTGGGGGGTCTCGACGTTCTCGGAGTAGTCCAGCTCCGCCTTGCGGTAGGACTCGTTGAAGCGGCCCGCGAAGATGTCGACGGTGCCGTAGTGGTTGACCGTGCCGAAGACACCGTCGAAGTTCACGGTGCCGTAGAAGAAGTCCCACGCCACGTCGCGCTGCATGGCGCGCAGGAAGGCGTCGACGCTCATGACGTGGGAACCGGTCGGCCAGCTGATGTAGGCGAAGTACTCGTCGCGCTTGAAGTGGAACTGGCCCAGCGAGAACTCGCGGTAGCCCTCGCTGTTGGGCTCGGTGGCCTGGACCTGGACCTGGGGCTCGGCGATGACGGTCATCTCGGTGCTCCTAGCGTTTCGTCGGATCGGTCAGAGGGACTGGCAGATCTCGGCCCAGCGGAACAGCGTGTCCGGCCCGGCGATGGTCTGCTGCAGCATCACGCCCGGGCGCTCCGCGGAGAAGCGGTAGGCGCAGTTGGCCGGGAGGAGGGTCAGGTGACCGCGGCGGGCCACGACGCGGCCCATCCGCCGGCCCTGCGGCTCGCCGGAGAGCTCGATCGACCCCTGCGAGTCGGCCGGGAGCGCGGGGCTGTCCAGCTTGACCAGCGTGATCTCGACCTCGCCGTCCATGACGAGCGCGAACTCGTCGTGCGCGGCGGTACGCCAGGTGCTGACGCCCTCGGCCCGGATGGCCTCGATGACGTACTCCATGTTCTTGCCCACGGCCGTCTTCTCGTACGGCCGCGCGTTGGCGGCGACCTCGAAGACGTTGGAGAAGGCGTAGTGCCGCGGGTCGTCGTTGATGATCTCGACGCCGCCCTTCTCGAACTGTGCGAGGGAACCGAACTTCGTGGTGTAGCTGGAGCGCTGCTTGCCGTGGAGGGTGTCGGTCGACGTGCTCATGAGCCTGCCTTCTTGTCCATCCGTGACGACACGGTCTTTGTGCGATCGAGGATGCCTGGCGGTGCGGTCTTCGTCAATTGTCCGACCGTTGGAGGATTAGTTGGTGTCAGTCCGTGAGGGCGCGCCGCTGGGCGGCGGCGTGGAGCACGGGTGTGGGGCCGGTGACGACGGCGCGGAACTGCGCGAGGAGGTCGGCGACGTCGTGCTCGTCGGCGAAGTTCAACCGCAGGAACCCCACGCCGGCAGCGGCCAGCTGCAAGACCTGCTCCTGGGCGTCCTCGAAGGTGCCGAACAGGGCGGATCCGCGAGCGGCGGGATCGGCGAGGTGCAGGTCGCGCAGGGCGCGCGCCTCGGCCTCGCTCATCGTCCGGCCGATCGAGACGCCCAGCGCGACGGCGATGCGCGGCCGCACCGCGACGCCCCGGGCAGCCACGGCCCGGCGGGCGTCGTCGGCCAGCGCGGCACGGGGGGCGGCGGCGAGTACGAGAGCGGCGGCGGTGGGGTCGAGAGCGCGGACGAAGGCCCGCTCCGCCCAGGCGCGGTCGCCGCCGAGGGCGGACACGAACTCGGCCCGCGTGTCGCCGGGGGCGTCCACTTCCACCAGGAGGTCCGGGCGCGAGGCGGCCACCGCCGCCAGCCAGCGTGGCGCCTCGGTGACGTCGACGACCGCACCGACCCGGCTGGTCGTGGCCGCCCGGAGAGCGTCCAGTTCGGCCGCCGAGTCCGCCGCCGTCGCGTCGTCCACCGGCAGCCACACGCTGTGGTAGCCCAGCCGGCCTGCCAGCATCGCGATGTGCTGACGCCGGTCCGGGCTGTGATCCCGGCGCAGCGTCAGGCCCAGGCTCAGCAGCATGCTCGACGGTTCCACTACCACTCTCCGAGTGTTCTAATGTCTAACAGTTGCCTTGAACGTACTTCTTGAGCTGACGGGTGTCCAATGCCGATCGCCGTGGTTCCGCAGCTGGTGGTCACGTTGGCCGCCGAACTGCGCCGGCGCGGCGTCCCGGTGGCCTCGAGCGACGTGATCGACGCGGCCCGCGCTCTGCTCCGCGTCGACCTCGGTGCCCGGGACGAGGTCTGTGGCTCGCTGCGCGCGACCCTCGCCAAGAGCCAGGAGGACGCCGCCATCCTCGACCAGCTGCTCGACCGGTACCTGCCACGCGCCCGCCCCGGCGTGGAGCGGTCCGGGGTCGTGCCGTCGCCGGAGGCCGGGGACGGGACCGGGAGCGAGGACGGGGACGGGGCCGCGCCGGGCGATGCCCCGTCCGACGAGGACCTCCTGCACGCGCTGCGCGCCGGGGACGACGCCGCTCTGGAGGAGCTGGCCGAGCGGGCCGTCGACACCTGGTCGGGCCTGGACCAGCAGGTCCGCGGCGAGCGGCACCACACTGCCCGGGTGCTCCGCGGCATGGGACTGGACGCCGTGCTGCGCCAGCTCATCGCCGCCGGACGACCCGACGGGGAGACCGAACGGCGGTTGTCGGCCGCGGAGGCGGAGCGGGACGTCCGGGCCCTGATCCAGATGGTGGAGCGGCTGGTGGGCGAGCGGCTCGCTGCTCTGCACGGCCCCGACGCCTCGGCCGACGAGCGGCTCGACGCCCTCCCGATCCTGACCGCGGGGCCCGACGAGCTCGACGCGCTCCGCCGCGCGGTGCGTCCGCTCGCCCGGCAGATCGCCGCCCGGCTGGGCCGACGACGCCGGCGAGGGAGCGGCCACCTGGACATGCGCCGCACGATCCGGTCCAGCATGGCTTCCGGCGGGGTGCCGCTCGCACCGGTGTTGCGCCGCCGTCGCCCGACCCGGCCGGAGCTGGTCGTGCTGTGCGACGTCTCGGGGTCCGTGGCGCAGTTCGCTCCGTTCACCCTCGCACTCCTGCACGCGCTGCAGGACGAGTTCCAGCGGGTGCGCTCCTGGGTCTTCATCGACGGCATCGTCGAGATCTCCGGGCTGCTCGAGGAGTCCAACGGCATGCTCGACGCCCGCCAGCTGCTGGGACGCCGCGGCCTGGTCGAGGGTGACGGGCGCAGCGACTACGCAGGCGCGCTCCGCTCCTTCCTCGAGCGGTGGCCGTCCGCGATCGGACCGCGCACGACCCTGCTGCTGGTCGGCGACGCGCGCAGCCACGACCGCTCCCCGGCGCTCGCCGAGCTCGCCGAACTGCACCGCAGGTGCCGGCACCTGTACTGGTTCAACCCCGAGCCGGCCGCCGAATGGGACACCGGCGACTCGCTGGCGGGCGACTACGCCGCACACGCCGACCTCATGCGCGAGGTGTCGACGCTGCGGCAGCTCGGCGACGCCGTGGCCGCGCTGCGCTGACCCGACCACCCCGCTCGACGTACGGAGGACCCTCGTGGAGGACGTGTTCGACTCGGTGCAGGACACCCAGGCCCGCCTGGTGGCCACCGGGTACCTGCCCACCGCCCAGATCGCCACGGCGGCCTTCCTGGCCGCCTCCCTGGGCAAGCCGCTGCTGGTCGAGGGGCCGGCGGGGGTCGGCAAGACGGAGCTGGCGAAGGCGATCGCGCAGGCCGTCGGTGCCGCGCTGATCCGCCTGCAGTGCTACGAGGGGCTCGACGAGTCGCGGGCGCTCTACGAGTGGAACTACAAGAAGCAGCTGCTGCGGATCCAGGCCGCGCAGGCCGGCGACGGCGGGGACTGGGGCGCCGTCCACGACGACATCTTCGGCGAGGAGTTCCTGCTCGCCCGCCCCCTGCTGACCGCGATCCGCCGCAGCGACCCGACGGTGCTGCTCATCGACGAGATCGACAAGGCGGACGTGGAGCTGGAGGGACTGCTGCTCGAGGTGCTGGCCGACTTCCAGGTCACGGTGCCCGAGCTCGGCACCATCACGGCGGAACGCCGGCCGTTCGTGCTGCTGACCTCGAACGGCACGCGGGAGCTCTCCGAGGCGCTCAAGCGCCGGTGCCTGTACCTGCACATCGGCTATCCGACGCCGGAGGGGGAACGCGACATCGTGCTCTCCCGGGTCCCCGAGCTGTCGGAGGAGCTGGCGGACGGCGTCACTCGGGTCGTCGCCGCGCTGCGCGGGATGGGCATGCGCAAGCCGCCGTCGATCGCGGAGACCATCGACTGGTCCCGGGCGCTGGCGCGGCTGGGACACGACCGCGTCGACGGGCCCGCCATCGAGCAGACGCTGGGGGTCCTCCTGAAGGACGCCGGCGACCACGAGCGGGCGGTCGAGGCGCTGCAGCTGCGCTGAGGCGCGGCCGGCGGCTCCGGGGTCAGGAGCCGCCGGCCCGCCGTGCGCGGGGGAGTGTGGGCCGGACGCGGTAGCCGATGGGGAACAGCTCCACCCGGCCGCGGGTGAGGCCCCACAGCCCCTTGGGCGCCAGCAGGGTGACCAGCACGGCCACGCCGCCGACCACGACGAGGTACCAGTTGCCGAGGTCGGCCAGGGTGTCCTGGAGCAGGTAGAAGACCAGCGCGCCGATCAGCGGACCCTCGATCGTGCCCAGACCCCCGATGACGACGATGAAGATCATCATCGCCGAGTAGTCCACGCTGAAGATCGCGCCCGGCTGCACCCGCAGCGTGTTGGCCACGATCACCGCGCCGGCCAGGCCGGCGCCGGCCGCGGCGAGCACGAACACCAGCCGCTTGGCCCCGGTCACCCGCACGCCCGAGGACGACGCGGCGGTGGGGTCGTCGCGGATCGCGGTGAGTGCCAGGCCCAGCCGGGAACGCATCAGCAGGTACACGCCGACCACGACCAGCACGGCGATGGCCAGCGCCATCCAGTAGACGTAGGCGATCCGGTACAGCGGCTCGATGCCGGCGAAGGCGGTCAGCGAGGCACCCGAGCCCGCGCCGACCGCGTCGACCTGGGTGACCAGCAGCCGCACCACCTCGGCGATGACCCAGGTGCCGATGGCGAAGTAGCCGCCGGAGAGCCGGAACGCGAGGTAGGACGTGGGCCAGGCGAGCAGGCCGCAGACGACGGCGGCCACCGGCACGGCGAGGAAGGGGTCCACGCCCAGGTTCTGCGCCAGGTACACCAGGCCGTACCCGCCGAGGCCGATCCAGGCCTGCTGGCCGATGGAGACCATGCCGCCGTAGCCGGCCAGCAGGTTCCACGTCGTGCCGAGGACCACCAGGGCGTAGAAGCCGACCAGGTCCACCTGCGTGCCGCGGGTGACGACATAGGGCAGGTAGGCCAGCACGGCGACCAGGGCGACCAGCCCCAGCCCGCCGATGCGGGAGGTCCAGCCGCCGCGCCGGATCCGCGGCACGCCGCCGGGATCCGCGGCGGCCGCACCCGCGCCGGTGGTGGGGGGCTGCAGCTGCGTCACGCGGTCACCGCCGAGGGGAGCAGGCCACGCGGGCGCAGGGCCAGCACGGCGAGGAACACGAGGTGGCCGGCGAGCACGCCGTAGGCGGGGTCGATCGCCGCGCCGACGTTCTGCGCGACCCCCAGGACGACCCCACCGATCAGGGTGCCCCACAGGGACCCCAGACCGCCGATGACGACGGCCTCGAAGGCGAAGATCAGCGTGGTGGCGCCGGCCGCGGGGTCGAAGCTGGACCGGGCACCCAGGAACACCCCGGCGATCGCCACGGTGCCCAGAGCGATCGCGGTGGCCACCGCGTACAACCGCCGGTTGTCGATCCCCATGAGGCGTGCGGCCTCCTGGTCGTCGCTGGTGGCGCGCATCGCGCGGCCGGTGCGGGTTCGCGCGAGGAACTGGCCGAGGCCGGCGATGACCAGCACGCCGATCAGCGCGGCCAGCAGCGGGAACCAGCCGATGGACAGCCCGTCGGCCACCCGGAACCCGCCGGTGCCCAGGCCGCCGACGTCCAGCCGCCGGCTGTCGGCGGAGAAGACCTCGAGCAGCACGTTCTGCAGCACGATGGCCAGGCCGAAGGTGACCAGCAGGGGGGAGAGCTCGCCGCCGCGCAGTGCGCGGTCCAGCAGCCCGCGCTGGAGGAGGTAGCCCACCGCCGCCATGACCGGCACGACGACCAGCAGCGACAGGAACGGGTTCCAGCCCAGCTCGTCGGCCAGCAGCAGCGCGCCGTAGGCGGCGAGGATCGCCAGCACCCCGTGGGCGAGGTTCACGATGCGCATGACGCCGAACACCAGCGACAGCCCGGCGGCCACCAGCGCGTACAGCCCGCCCAGCAGCAGGCCCTGGACGACCGCGTTGACCCAGCTCATCGGCCCACCCCGAAGTACGCGGCGGTCAGCTCCGCCGGATCGATCCGGTCCGCCGGGCCCTCGAGCACCGTGCGGCCCTCGAGCAGGCACTGCACGCGGTCAGCGACGGCCATCGCCTGGTGCACGTCCTGCTCGACCACCAGCACCGTGGTGCCCTGCTCGGTGATCCGCGGGAGGGCGGCGTACAGCTGCGCGACCACGACCGGCGCCAGGCCGAGGGAGACCTCGTCGAGCAGCAGCAGCCGCGGGTTGGCCATGAGCGCGCGGCCGATCGCGACGGCCTGCTGCTCGCCGCCGGACAGGTTCGCCGCGGGGCGGTCGAGCCGTTCGGCGACCAGGGGGAACAGCTCGCAGACCGAGCGCAGGTGCCACGGGCCGGTGCGCCGGGAATAGCCGCCGACCAGCAGGTTCTCCTCGACGGTGAGGCTGGGGAACAGCCTCCGTCCCTCGGGGCTCATGGCGATGCCGTGCTCCACCCGGCGGTGCGCCGGGACGGCGGCGACCGAGGCGCCGTCCAGCCGCACGTCGCCGCGTCGGGGCCGGAGGAGGCCGCAGACGGTCTTCAGGAGCGTGGACTTGCCGGCGCCGTTGGCGCCGATGACCGCCAGGGTCTCGCCCTCGGCCACCGACACGGTGAGCCCGTGCAGCGCGGGGACGTCGCCGTAGGACACGTGCACGTCATCGACCTCGAGCAGGGGAGCGCTCACGCGGTCTCCTCCGCGGCGGGGTCGTCGCCGGCGATGGTGGAGCCGAGGTAGACCTCGACCACCTCGGGGTCGGCGAGCACCGCGTGCGGGTCGCCGACGGCCAGCACCCGGCCGTAGGTCAGGCACATCAGCCGGGTGACGACGGCGACCAGCGCGTGCACGACGTGCTCGATCCAGACCACCGCCACGCCCTGGCGGCCCAGATCGCGAACGGTCTCCACCAGCGCGGGCACCTCGCCCTCGGTGAGCCCGCCGGCGATCTCGTCGAGCAGCACCAGCCGGGGTTCGGTGGCCAGGGCGCGGGCCAGTTCCAGGCGCTTGCGGTCCAGCAGGCGCAGGGCGCCCGCCGGGCTGTCGGCCTGCGCCGCCAGGCCGGCGGTCTCCAGTGCCCGCCACGCCCGCTCGGCCGCGGCCCGCCCGTGGGCGCCGCTACCGAAGGTGGCGGCCACCAGGGCGTTCTCGAAGACCGTCATCCCGCCGAAGGGCCGCGGGATCTGGTAGCTGCGCCCCACGCCGGCGCGGCAGCGGGCCGCCGCGCCGGTGCGGGTGACGTCGGTGCCGTCGAAGCGGACCGTGCCGCTGCCGGGGCGCAGCACCCCGTTGACCACGTTGAGCAGGGTGGACTTGCCGGCCCCGTTGGGCCCGACGATGCCGAAGGCCTCGCCGGGCGCCACGGTGAACGACACGTCGTCGAGGACGGTCAGGCGGCCGAAGCGCTTGCCGACGCCGGCGACCTCGAGCAGCGGTGCGGTCATGAGCCGAGCGGCTCCACCGTGCCGGCGGTCGGGATCTCGGGCGCCTCGCTGTTGCTGACGATGACGAGCTCGAACGGGTGCTCGCCGCCGTCGGTCAGCCGCCACTGGCCGCCGACCAGCGGGGTCTTGGCGACGTTCGGCACCGGGCCCGACGTCCAGTCCAGGGGCCCGACGATCGTGTCGGCCTGCAGGCCGGAGAGCGCGTCGGCGACGGCCTGGCCGTCGGTGCCGTCGGCCTCGGTGAGCGCGGCGACGGCGACCTCGAACAGCGCGTGCACGAAGCCGATCGGCTGGGTCCACTGCCGGCCGGTCTCCTCCTCGTAGGCGTCGGCGAGGTCCTGGGCGCCCTGCCCGGTCAGCGAGCTCTCGTAGGGGTGCTGCGGGCTCCACCAGACCTCGGTGCCCAGGCCGTCGGCGGAGTCGCCGATCGCCTCGACGGCCGAGGGGAACAGGATCGCCTTGGCCACCGTGGCGATGACCGGGCGGAAGCCCTGCTGCTGGGCCTGCTGCCAGAAGGTGGCGAAGTCCGGAGGGATCGGGACGCCGGCCAGGATCTGCGCGCCGGCGCCCTGGAAGGCCGAGATCTGCGCCGAGAAGTCCTGCGTGCCGTTCTCGTACAGGCCCGGGTCGGTGATCGTGTAGCCGTTGGGCTCGACCGCGCCCGGGAAGTCGCCGCTCCACGCGTTGCCGTCGGGGTCGTTGGGCCACAGCGCGCCGACCTGCTGGTTGGTGGTGACCTGGCTCCACATGTCCTGGTAGACCGCCTCGACGTCCTCGAGGCCCCAGAAGAAGTGGTAGGTCCAGTCGAAGGCCTCGTCCTCGGTGCCGCCCCGGCCGAAGAAGAACGGCTGCCACGGGGCGACGGTGGTGATGCACGGGACGCCGTTGGCCTCGCACTGGTCGGCGACCGGGTTCACGGTGTCGGGCGTGGAGGCGGCCAGGATCAGGTCGGCGCCGTCGTCGTTGATCAGCTCCGCGGCCACCTCGCCGGCGCGCACGCTGTCGGACTGGGTGTCCTTGACGACGATCTCGACGGCGTAGGTCGTGCCGCCCAGCTCGAGCGGGTTGTCGGCGAAGTAGGTGGTCATCTGGTCGACGACGAACGCGTCGGCCTCGCCGAAGGCGGCCAGGGGGCCGGTCTGCGGGGTGACGTAGCCGATGGTGAGCGTGGCGTCGTCGCCGCCTCCGCCGGCACCGCCCCCCAGCTCGCCGCCGCAGGCGGTGAGGGTCAGCAGGCCGGCGCTGACGACGGCCAGCACCCGGACGGTGGAGCGGGACGTGCGACGGTGCACGGGATCCTCCTCAACGGTCGAACAATTGACCTATTTGTCTGTTGGGCGTCTACTAGGCAGTGAGTGAACGGCGCGGCGAAGACTGTGTCAACGCCGGGAGCGCATCCGAGTGGACCTGGAGGTCACGGTTTGAACACGTCGCCCTGGAGGCCGGAGGTCAGAGTCCTCGCGGTCGCCGCCGTCACCTCGGGGGCCGGGCGTCGTCCGGGTGCGCGCCCCGGTCCCGTCCGCCGGGACGTGCAGTGACCGCCGCGCGGGAGTCCTTCACCGAGGAGCGTTCGGCCGAGGTGGTGGCGGCGAGTTTCGCGGACACCCCCGACCCGCGGCTGCGCCGGGTGATGACGTCGCTGGTGGAGCACCTGCACGCCTTCGTCAAGGACGTGGAGCTGACCGAGGAGGAGTGGGGCGTCGCCGTCGACTTCCTGACCCGCACCGGGCAGGCGTGCGACGACGTGCGGCAGGAGTTCATCCTGCTGTCCGACGTGCTCGGGGTGTCGATGCTCGTGGACTCGATCAACCACCGCAGCGGGGGGACCGCGACCGAGTCGACGGTCCTCGGTCCGTTCCACGTGGTGGAGTCGCCGCGGCGGGAGCTCGGGGACGACATCGCGCTGGACGGCAAGGGCACGCCCTGCCTCGTGTCCGGGCGCGTGACCGGCGAGGACGGTGAGCCGTTGGCCGGCGCGCTGGTGGACGTGTGGCAGGCGAACGACGACGGCTTCTACGACGTGCAGCAGCCCGGCATCCAGCCCGAGCGCAACCTCCGCGGTCTGTTCACCGCAGCGGCCGACGGCCGGTTCTGGTTCCGGTCCGTGGTGCCGCGCTGGTACCCCATCCCGAGCGACGGTCCGGTGGGAGAGCTGCTGGCCGCCACGGGGCGGCACCCCAACCGGCCGGCGCACCTGCACTTCATCGTGACCGCGCCCGGTCACCGGCCGGTGACCACGCACGTCTTCGTGGCCGACAGCCCTTACCTCGATTCCGACGCGGTCTTCGGGGTCAAGGACGGCCTCGTGCGTGAGGTGCCCGAGGTGGACGACGAGGCCCGTGCCGCCGCGGTGGGTCTGGCCAACCCGTTCCGCACCCTCACGTTCGACGTGACGCTCCGGCGTGCCGGCGGGTCGGTCGGGGCGGCGTCGTGATCGACGCCTTCACCTACCAGGCGCTGCCCATGCGCGTGGTCTTCGGGGCGGGGTCGCTGGACCGGCTGGCGGACGAGGTCGCCGCGCTGGGGATGGACCGGGTGCTCGTCCTCTGCTCGCCCGAGCAGGAGGACACCGGCCACGGGGTGGCGGCGGCGCTCGGCGACCGTGCGGTCGGCGTTCTGGCGGAGGCGCGCATGCACGTCCCGATCGAGGTCGCCGGCAGGGCCCGGGACGTCGCCGGCGAGCTCGGTGCCGACGGCTGTGTCGCCGTCGGGGGAGGCTCGGCGATCGGCCTGGGCAAGGCCGTCGCGCTGGCGCACGGCCTGCCCGTGATCGCCGTCCCGACCACCTACGCCGGGTCCGAGATGACACCGGTGTGGGGCCTGACCGAGGCGGGGGAGAAGCGGACGGGGAGAGACGAGCGGGTGCTGCCCCGCAGCGTGCTGTACGACCCGGCCCTGACCCTCAGTCTGCCACCGGAGCTCTCGGTGACGAGCGGGATCAACGCGATCGCGCACGCCGTGGAGGGGCTGTACGCCCCGGACGCCACGCCGATCGTCTCCCTGATGGCCGAGGAAGGGGTCCGCGCGCTGGTCGCCGCACTCCCGAGGGTGTCGGCCGACGGCGCGGATCTCGAGGCGCGCACCGAGGCCCAGTACGGGGCGTGGCTCTGCGGGGCCGTCCTCGCCGCGACGACCATGTCGCTGCACCACAAGCTCTGCCACACGCTGGGAGGGACGCTGGACCTCCCGCATGCCCAGACCCACACGGTCGTGCTGCCCCACGCGCTCGCGTACAACCAGCCGGCCGCTCCCCGGGCGGTGGCTGCCCTGTCCCGGGCGATGGGCGGGGTCCCGGACCCGGCTCACGCGCTGTGGGAGTTCGCCCGACGGCTGGGAGCGCCCGCCTCGCTGCGGGATCTCGGCATGGCGGAGGCGGATGTCGACCTGGCCGCGGATCTCGCCGTCTCGAGGCCGTACGCCAATCCGCGGCCGGTCACCCGTGACGGGGTCGCGGCACTGATCCGTGCCGCCTGGGCGGGGGACGCGCCCGCGACGGCACTCGAGGGCGTCCGCCCCCCGGCGGGACCGGCGTCCTGACGCGGGAGGCGGCCGCCGTGCCGTCCCCGCGCGACCGTCTGCCCCGACGGTCACGGCAACGAGAGGAGCGCACGCGGTGTCCCAGGACGAGGACTGGAGCGTGACCGGCCTGGTGGTCCACGGCCAGCAGCGGGGCCGGACCATCGGGTTCCGACCGCCAACGTCAGCTGCCCGCCGTCCGCCGTCCTGCCGGACGACGGCGTGTACGCCGGTGTCGCTCGCACCCTGGACGGCCGTCCACCGGTGTACCGCGCCGCGGCCATCTCGGTCGGAACCAACCCCACCGTCGACGGCGCCGAGCGGACCGTGGAGGCGCACCTGCTGGACTTCCACGGCGATCTGTACGGGCGCCGACTGTACGTGCGGTCGGTCCTACGGCTCCGGGGCATGGTCCGGTTCCCCGACATCGACACGCTCGTGGACGCCATCACCCAGGACGTGGTCGACACGCGGTCGGTGGTGGCCGGCTCCTTCCCGGACGCGTTGGTGCCGGAGTCCGACCCGCTCCGTCTCGTTCCGTGAGGCCGCCGCGACACGACCTCGTCCGCCCACCCGGCACGTCGCTGCCACATGACCGGGCATCCGCAGGTGGTGATGCTCGGCGCGGGACGAGCCGGCCCCCGGCTGCTCCCGGCGTACTGCGTGGGCACCGGTGTCCTGGGCTGGGGCGTCGGGACGATCGATGCCGACGAGACGGAGCAGGAGAGCCTGGATGACAGGGTGGCAGTGGGCGTTGTCGGCCTGGGTCGGGGTGGGGATCGTCGTGGTGATGCCCATCGTCGTGGCAGCCACGCCGGACATCCTTCGAGCGCGGTTGCATCGCGCCCGCAGGATGGACGCCGTCGATGGGATGGAGCAGGCCTCGACTGCCTTGCGCCTGAGGCCCGGGACGGGATGTCCCTCGGGCGGTGGTCGAGGTGGGGCAGCGCACTCCACCTCGGTCATCGGTCTGACTCCAGGCATTGGTACGGGAATGAACCAACGGGCGGCTTTAGGTTGCCCTGCACATGCGCGTGGACGTGTGGATCGACATCGGGTGCCCCTGGTGCTACATCGGGAAGAGGCGGCTCGAGGTCGCCCTCGCCGCCTTCGGCCACGCCGACCAGGTGGCGGTCCGCTGGCGGTCCTACCAGCTGGACCCGGACATCCCGGAGGGGCAGGTCTTCCGGAGCACCGAGCGGGTGGCCCAGCAAACCGGCCGCTCCGAGGACGAGATGGCGGCTGCCCAGGAGCGCATCGCCCGGGTCGCGGCCGGTGAGGGTCTGCACTACCGGCTGGGCGAGAACATGGTGGGGAACACCAGTCGTGCGCACGAGTTGGTGCAACTGGCGGCCGACCGTGGGTTGCAGGAGCAGGTCGTGGAGCGGCTGCTGCACGGGCACTTCGCCGAGCACCGCTCGGTGCACGCGGTCGACTCCCTGGTGGAACTGGCCGCCGACGGCGGGCTCGACCCCGACGAGGCGCGGGCGGCGCTCACCGACCGGCGATACCGGGCCGCCGTGGTGGAGGACATCGCCGTCGCACAGCGCCTGGGCGTCACCAGCGTGCCGTTCTTCCTCGTGGACCGGACGTATGCCGTGGCGGGTGGGCAGTCGGCCGAGGCGTTGGAGCAGCTGTTGTCGACGGCCTGGGACGAGCAGGTCAAGTCCCGGACGGCGGCCGGTGACTGAGAGTCGCCCCGCCGGCTGGCACCGGGCGTCGTCGCGTTCCCGCCCGGCTCGATGCAGCGTGTCAGGTGCAGACGCGGCTATGGCCTGACATTGAGCTACTTGCACCACTTGGCTCAACTGGACCGCCCCGTTGCCGAGACTTCCGCCGACGAGCTCCGCGGAGCAGCGGGGCCAGCATCGGAGGAGTCGGGCATGGATGCCGCGGAGTCTGTGGGCGGGGAGAACCGAGTGGATCCGGGGTGGGGGCTGCGCAGCCGGCTGCTGGGCTCCGTACTCGTGGTCGCGCTGACCACGCTGGGGGTGGGCATCCTGGGCATCAGCCGGATGTCCACGCTCGACGAGAAGGCCGATGCGGTCTACACGGAGGGCGCCGAGCCGCTCGACGGCCTGCGCCGTCTGCAGGCCGGCTGGTGGGAGATGACAGCCACGACGGCCCGCACCGCGATCCCGGGCCTGCCCGCGGAGACCGTCGCCCGAGCCGAGCAGGACGCCGCCGCTCTCGGCGACCGGCTCATGGCGGACGTCGAGTCCGTGGCCGGGATGCCGTTGTCCCCCGAGGCGGCGGCGGCGTTCGCCGAGTTCCGCCTGGCAGTCGCCGCGTACCTCGAGGCGCTCGGCGAGCTGCGCGCGACCGGTGTCGGCAACACGTCGCCGGCGCGGCTCGCGCAACTGCTGCAGACGATCAACGAGAGCGAGGCGCTCATCGCCGAGGCGCTCGCCACGGCGACCGCGGCCGCCGAGGAGCGCGCCGTCCAGGTGACCGAGGAGGCGCACGACGCCTACACCTCGGCGCGCACCGTGACCGTGGTGATCATCGTCGCCGGTCTGGTCATCGCGATCAGCCTGGCGCTCCTCGTGGCGCGCAGCGTCACCGCCCCCGTGCGGCGGATCCGCCAGGTGCTGGCGCAGGTCGCCGACGGGGACCTGCGGGTGCGCGCCGGGCGGACCGGCGGCGGCGAGCTCGGCGAGGTCGCGCAGTCGCTGGACCACACGCTGGACTCGCTGGGCTCGGTGCTGCACCTGGTCGGCGACTCCGCGCAGCGACTGGCCGGCGCCTCGGACAAGCTGAACTCAGCCTCGGGCGCCATCGCCGACAACGCGCGGACCGCAGCCGGTCAGGCCGACGCCGTCGTCACCTCCGCCGGTGACGTGGCCTCCAGCGTCGACACCGTCGCCGCCGGGTCCTCGCAGATGGAGGCCGCGATCCGGGAGATCGCCACGAACGCCGCCCAGGCGGCGCGGGTGGCCGGTCAGGCGGTGACGGTCGCCGAGGCCACCACGCGGACCGTCGGCAAGCTGGGCGACTCCTCGCAGGAGATCGCCACGGTGGTGAAGCTGATCAACGGCATCGCCGAGCAGACCAACCTGCTCGCGCTCAACGCCACCATCGAGGCGGCCCGCGCGGGCGAGGCGGGCAAGGGCTTCGCGGTCGTGGCCAGCGAGGTCAAGGAGCTCGCGCAGGAGACCGCCCGCGCCACCGAGGACATCTCGCGGCGGGTCGAGGCCATCCAGGCCGACACCGCCGGCGCCGTCGAGGCGATCGGGCAGATCAGCTCGGTGATCGGCGAGATCAACGACTTCCAGGCCACCATCGCCGCGGCGGTCGAGGAGCAGACGGCGACGACCAACGAGATGAACCGCAACGTGATGGAGGCGGCCAACGGCTCGCAGCAGATCGCCAACGCGATCTCGGGCCTGGCCGCGGGCACGCAGGAGACGAACTCCCGGGTGGAGGACGCCCAGCGCGCCGCCGCCGAGCTGGCGCGGATGAGCGACGAGCTGCAGCAGGCGATCGCACACTTCGCGGTCTGACGCACCCGCGCGACATGCGCCGGCCGGTGCGACCCTGCACTAGTCACTCATCGGAGACAGCCGTTCACGACCGTCCCCCACTGATGCAGCCGGCGATCGAGAGGCCGTTCGAGCTGCCTGCTCCGAGCTAGCCGACGACAGTCGGGGAGCCCCGGATCACGAAGGATGGGTCGCCGCGAGACGTCGTCAGGGATGTTCGAGGTCCGACGTCATGGGTCGGGTCCGCGCGTCGAGCAATCGGTGCAGGGTGCCACGATGGTGGCCGAGCGACCGGGCTCGTTCGTCCACAGCGAGTGGTCAGGAGGTCTCGCTGGCAGGACGCCTGGCCCGGCTCGGCTGCACCCGCATCGGCTCGCCCGGCATCTTCGGGTAGTCCGGCGGATACGGCAGGTCGCCCATGCCGAGGTCGGCCGCCTGCCGGTCGGCCAGCTCCAGCAGCGGCTCGATGCCGAACGCGTGGTCGGCCAGGCCGGCGTGCTTGTCCCCGACCTCCCGGAAGCGGGCGGGCATCGTCAGCACGTCGAAGTCGGTGGGGTGCACGTCGGGCAGCTCGTCCCAGTCCAGGGGCGCGGACACCGGCGCGTGCGGCTTGGGCCGGATGGAGTACGCCGAGGCGATCGTGCGGTCCCGGGCCATCTGGTTGTAGTCGATGAAGATCTTCTCGCCGCGCTCCTCCTTCCACCACGACATCGTCACGCGGTCGGGCAGCCGGCGTTCCAGCTCGCGGCCGAAGGCGATGACCGCGCGGCGCACCTCCGAGAACGTCCACCGCGGCTGGATCGGCACGTAGATGTGCACCCCGCGGCCGCCGGAGGTCTTCGGCCAGCCCTGCATGCCGAACTCGGCGAGCAGCTCCCGCACGTGCGGGGCGACCCAGACGGCGTCGGAGAAGTCGGTGCCCGGCTGCGGGTCCAGGTCGATGCGGATCTGGTCGGGGCTCTCGACGTCGGTCTTCGACACCGGCCACGGGTGGAACGTCAGCGTGCCGAGGTTGGCGCACCACGCGACCACGGCGACCGAGTCGGGCGCGATCTCGTCGGCGGTCCGCCCGCTGGGGAAGGTGATGTGCGCCGTCGGCACCCAGTCGGGCGCGTTCTTCGGCACCCGCTTCTGGTAGAAGGCGTCGCCGGTGTTGTCCACGCGCGTGGAGATCCGGGCGCCCTCGAACACCCCGCCGGGCCAGCGCTCCAGCGTCGTCGGCCGGTCCCTGAGCGCGAACAGGATCCCCGGGCCGACGGAGATGAAGTACTCGACGACGTCGATCTTGCGGATGCCCCGCTCGCCGAAGTACGGCTTCTCCGGGTTGGACACCCGCACCTCGTGCCCGTCGACGGTCAGGACGACGGCGTCCTTGCTGCTGGCCACGAGCGGCTCCGCTCCGCCGGGCGGCTCAGCCGGCCGGGCAGGTCAGGCCGTCCTGGGGGACGGCCAGGTCGATGAGGTACCGGTCGACCGCGGCGTTGATGCAGTCGTCCTTGGGATAGGCGGTGTGCCCCTGACCCTGCCAGGTCACCAGCACGCCGGAGGTGAGGTCCTCGGCCATGTCCACCGCACCGGGCAACGGAGTCACCGGATCGCCTGAGGTGCCGATGACGACGATCGGCGCGGCGCCCTCGGCGTCCCGGTCCGGCACCGGCGTGCGGGGCGCGTCCCACACCGAGCAGGTGTAGAGCGACAGCGCCGCGCCCGCGCCGAACAGCGGATAGCGACTCGCGAACTCGCGGGCCAGCTCGCCGACCTGCGCCTCGGTGGTGACCTCGTCCTCCGGGGTGTCGGCGCAGGTGATCGCGATGTTGGCGTCGAGCCGGTTGGTGTAGCTGCCGTCGGCGAGCCGGCCGGCGTAGGTGTCGGCGAGCGAGAACACCCCGGCGGCGTCGCCCCGCTGCGCGGCGGCCAGCGACTGCGAGAGCTGCGGCCACGACGAGGGGGAGTACAGCGCCGAGACGACGGCGGTCATGATCACACCGGGCGTGGCGGTGCGGGTCTCGCCCTCCCGGAGGCTGGGGATCGGCGCCGCCGCGGCCTGGGCGAGCAGGTCCTCGAGGAAGCGGCGCGGGTCCCCGCCGATCGGGCAGCCGGAGACCAGCCCGGTGCAGTTGGTGGCGAACGCGTCGAAGCCGGCCTCCAGCCCGGCGGCCTGGGCCTCGGCGGCCTCCCGCGGCTCGGCGTCCGGGTCGACCGCGGCGTCGAGCACCAGAGCGCGCACGTTCTCGGGGAACAGCTCGGCGTACGTCGAGCCGAGCGTGGTGCCGTAGGAGAAGCCGAGGAAGGTCAGCTGCTCGTCGCCCAGCGCCTCGCGGATGCGGTCGAGGTCACGGGCGGTGTCGACGGTGTTGAAGGTGCCCAGCGCCTCGCCGTACTGCTCCTCGCACCCGGCCGCGATCTCCTCGGTGCGGTCGAAGAACTCCTGCAGCTGCTCGTCGGTGGTCGGCCGCGGCTCGGCGGCGACCAACTCGTCCTTGAGCTGGTCGGGGATGCACTCGATCCCGGTGGAGGCGGCCACGCCGCGCGGGTCGAAGCCGACCAGGTCGAAGCGGGTCAGCACCTCCTCGGGCAGCCGCAGGGCCAGGCTCAGCGCCGCGTCGGCGCCGGAGGCGCCCGGCCCGCCCGGGTTGACCACCAGCGAGCCGATCCGGTCGGTCTGCCCGCCGTGCCGCACCCGCACGAGGAACAGCGGCAGCGTCTCGCTGTCGGACTCCTCGTAGCTGATCGGCACGTCGGAGCGGCCGCACTCGAACGTGAGCGGCCGCTCGCTGCCCGGCCGCCCGGCGATGAAGGACTGCAGGTCGGCCGTGCAGTCCTCCCAGGCGATCTCCTGGACCTCCGGCTGCTCGGCCGCCGTGCCCTCCGCCGAGCTGGAGGGGGAGGAGTCCGGCGAGTCCGAGGACGACGTGCAGCCGGTGACGGCGACCAGCAGTCCGGTGGTGGCGGCGAGGAGGCCGCGGCGCAGACGCATGATCACGAGCGTATGAGGAGGCGACGGCCGCCGCAGGGGAGTGAGCCCAGCAGCACCCGGATCAGGGGTCGACGGTCACGTCGGTGAACGGCAGCAGCGGCTCGACCTCGGGGAAGACGACGAACAGCAGCAGCGCGCTGACCGCGGCCAGCAGCAGCAGCGCGCACAGCGCCTTGGCCGCCGTTCCGCCGGGCAGCTTCCGCCAGATCCACGAGTACACGGCTCAGCCCTCCCGCAGCACCGGCGGCCCGTTGGGGGCGTCGGCGCGGGCGATCGGTGCCCCGTCGAGGACCGCGTGCACGATGAGGCGCTGGCGTGCCGAGTACTCGGGGTGGCAGGTGGTCAGCGTCAGGTAGGCGCCGGTGGGCGGGGCCCCGGGGACGTCGGGGGAGGGCGCGATGACCGAGACGTCGCTCGGGTCGACGATCCGCTGCCCGGGGACGGCGCCCGCCGCGAGGTCGCCGGTCGACGGGTCGCCGAGCACCCGGTAGACGTACCAGGCGCCGGCGGTCTCGACGACGATCGGATCCCCCGGGCGCAGCTCGTCCAGGTCGAGGAACGGCGAGCCGCGGCCGACCCGGTGGCCGGCGACGGCGAAGTTGCCCTGCTGGCCGGGCAGCGCGGTGCCCACGTAGTGCCCGGGGCCCTCGGCGAGCTCCTCGGTGCCGGTGCCCTCGACGACCGCCCGCGACCAGCCCTGGCCCAGGCCCGGGATGTGCAGGAAGGCGAACGGCTCGCCGACGGTGGGCGTCAGCGGGTCGGCGACGGCCGCCGGGGCGTCCTGCCACTCCTCGCGCAGCTGCTCGGTCAGCTCCTCCTGCTTCGCGTCGCTCTGCAGGTCGGTGACGTACAGCTCGTAGACCACGAACAGCAGCAGCACGAAGCCCACGGTGAGCAGCAGCTGCCCGAGACCGCGGATCCCGGTGCGCAGCAGGTCACCACCGCGGCTCTCGGACACGGGCCGACTCTAGGTCGGCGCCGGCCCCGGCCCCGGCGCCGACAGGCGGGGCGGGACGGGTGGGGCGGCCGGGGTTCAGCCGGCGAAGACCTCCGCGAGGTCGTACCGCACCGGCACGTCGAGCTGGTCGTACGTGCAGCTGCGCGGCTCGCGGTCGGGCCGCCAGCGCAGGAACTGCCCGGTGTGCCGGAGCCGGCGGCCCTCCAGCTGGTCGTACTTGATCTCCACCACCAGCTCGGGCCGCAGTGGCACCCAGGAGAGGTCCTTGCCGGCGTTCCAGCGGCTCTGCGCGCCGGGCATCCGGTGCTCGCCGTCCTCCCCGGTCTGCGCGTTCGCCCAGTCCTGCCACGGGTGCCCGTCCAGTGCCTGGGCCCGGTAGGGGGCCAGCTCCTCGACCAGCTCGGCACGCCGCGCCATCGGGAAGGAGGCGGCGACGCCGATGTGCTGGAGGTCGCCGGCGTCGTTGTACAGCCCCAGCAGCAGCGACCCGACGATCGGCCCGCTCTTGTGCCACCGGAAGCCGGCGACCACGCAGTCGGCGGTGCGCACGTGCTTGACCTTGGTCATCAGCCGCTGGTCGGGGCCGTAGGGCAGGTCGGCGGCCTTGGCGACGACGCCGTCCAGACCCGCGCCCTCGAACTCCTCGAACCAGCGCTGCGCGGTGGCGGCGTCCTGGGTGATCGCGGTGACGTGCACCGAGTCGGTCGGCGTGAGCACCGCGCGCAGCCGCTCCTGCCGCTGTGCGAACGGCACCTCCAGCAGCGACTCGTCGCCGACGGCGAGCAGGTCGAAGGCGACGAAGGAGGCCGGCGTCTGCTCGGCCAGGAGGGTGATCCGCGACTCGGCGGGGTGGATGCGCTGCAGCAGCGCCTCGAAGTGCAGCCGGTCGCCCTGCGGGACGACGATCTCGCCGTCGACCACGCAGCGCTCGGGCAGCGCCGCCTTGACCGCCGCGACGACCTCGGGGAAGTAGCGGGTCAGCGGCCGCTCGTTGCGGCTGCCGAGCTCCACCTCGTCGCCGTCGCGGAAGACGATGCAGCGGAAGCCGTCCCACTTGGGCTCGTAGAACAGGCCCTCGGCGGTGGGCAGCTTGGTCGAGGCCTTGGCCAGCATCGGCTTGACCGGCGGGAGCACGGGCAGGTCCATGCCGGTCAGTCAAGCAGCAGGGCCCGACGGCCGGTCCCCGGAACGCCGCCGCGGCGCTACCGTCGCCCGGTGGACGCCCTCCTGGAGCGGGAGGCGCCGCTGGCCGCGCTCGCGCGGGCGAGGGACGCGGCGGCGGCGGGCTCCGGCTGCGTGGTGCTGGTGACCGGGGAACCGGGCATCGGCAAGTCCGCGCTGGTCGCCGCCCTGGCCCGCGATCCCGGCGGCGCACGGGTGCTCGTCGGCCTGTGCGACGACCTGTCCACCCCGCGGCCGCTCGGCCCGCTGCGCGACCTCGCCGCCGCCCTGCCCGGGCTGCCGGCCGACCCCGCCGCGGTGCACGACCGGGTGCTGGCGCTGCTGGCCGGCCCGCCCGCGCCGACCGTGCTGGTGCTCGAGGACGTGCACTGGGCCGACGACGCGACGGTGGACCTGGTGCGGACCGTCGGCCGCCGGATCGGCCGGCTGCCCGCCGTCCTCGTGCTGACCTGCCGGGACGGCGAGGTGCCCGCCGACGCCCCGCTGCGCGCCGCGCTGGCCGCGGTGCCCGCCCGCCACCTGGTGCGGCTGCCACTGGCGCCGCTGTCGGAGGACGCGGTCGCCACGCTCGTCGGGGACGACGCCGCGCGGGTGCACGCGGTGACCGGCGGCAACCCCTTCTACGTCACCGAGCTCGCCGCCGCCCGGCCGGCGGGGCTGCCGCCGTCGGTCGCCGGCGCGGTGGCCGGCCGGGTGGCCGTGCTGGCGCCCGCGGCCCGGGAGCTGCTCGAGCTGGTCGCGGTGGTGCCGTCGCGGACGGCCACCGCCGTCCTCGACCTGGCCGAGCCGGGCTGGGAGGCCGCGGCCGAGGAGCCCGAGCGGCGGGGCCTGCTGCAGGTGACCCCGGGCTGGGTGCGGTTCCGCCACGAGCTGGCCCGCACGGCGGTCGAGGCCGGGCTGACCGCGGGCTCCCGGCGGCGGCTGCACGCCCGGGTGCTCGGCGCGCTGACGCGCCTGGGCGCCGACCCCGCCGAGCTGGTGCACCACGCCGAGGCGGCCGGCGACAGCGAGGCACTGGCCGCCGCCGCGCTGCCGGCCGCCCGGCGGGCGGCCGCGCTCGGGGCCCACCGGGAGGCGCACGCCCACTACCGGCGGGCCGCGTGGACCGCCGACCGGCTGCCGGCCGGCGAGCGGGCCGCGCTCCTGGAGGAGCTGGCCGGTGCCGCCTACCTCGTGGGGCGCATCCCGGAGGCACTGGCGGCCGTCGACGCCGCCGCGGCGGCGCACGGGCCCGGGGACGTCGCCGCGCAGGCCCGCTGCGCGCGGCTGCGCTCGCGGCTGCACTGGTACTCCGGCGACGGCCCGGCGGCGCGGCGGGAGGCCCGCGCGGCCGTGGCGCTGCTGGCCCCCCTCGGCGACTCGGTCGAGCTGGCCCGCGCCGCCGGCTCCCTGGCGCAGCTGGCGATGCTGGCCGGCCGCTCGGCCGAGGCGCTGCGCGAGGCCGGGCGGGCGGTCGACGGCGCCCGCCGGTCCGGCGACCGGCCGACCGAGGCGCACGCGCTGGTGACCATCGGCGTGGTGCGGGCCCACGACGACCCGGACGACGTCGCGGGCATCGAGGCGGCCGAGGCGGCCGCGCAGGCCTGCGGCGACGCGCACGAGGCGGTGCGCGCGGTGGTCGGCGGCGCGTGGGCGCAGCTGATGTGGCTGCGCCCCGACCGCGCGCGGGAGCAGGCCGAGCGCGGGCTGGCCCTCGCCACCGCCACGGAGGTGGACGCGCTCGGTGCCTACCTGGAGGTGACCCTCGCCTGGCTGCGCGCCCGGGCGGGCGAGGACGGCGCCGCGGTGGCGGTGGCCGCCGCGGCGGCGGAGCGGGGCGCGACGGTGACCCAGCTGCTGGCGCGCACGGTGCTGGCGGAGACCGCCGTCCGCCGCGGGGCCCCGGACGCCGCGCGGCAGCTGGCCGCCGTCGCCGCGCAGGCCGACCGCACCGGCGAGCTGCAGCGGATCGTGCCGGTGCTGGAGCTGCAGGTGGAGGTGGCGCTGCTGTCCGGCGGGCCGATGCCGGTCGACGCCGTCACCCGGGCGCTCGCGCTGGCCGAGGACGGCGGACGGCGGCAGTGGGGTGCCGGCCGGCTGGCCGCCGTCGCCGCCCTCGCCGGCGTCCCGGACGGCTGGCGCGGGCCGGCCGCCCCGGCGTCGGCCGCCGTGATCGCGGGCGATCCGGCGGCCGCGGCCGACGCGCACGGCGCTGCCGGCTGGCGCTACGACCGGGCGCTACTGCTGTCGCTGCTGGACGACCCCGCCGCGCTGCGGGAGGCCCTGGAGACCGCGCGGGCGCTCGGCGCCGGGCCGCTGGCCGCCCGGGTCGCCCGGCGGATGCGGGCCCTGGGCCTCGCCGTCCGGCACGGCCGGCGGGGAACCACGCGGACCAATCCGGCCGGCCTGACCGACCGCCAGGCCGAGGTCGCCCGGCTGCTCGCCGCGGGCCTGACCAACGCCGAGATCGCCGCGGCGCTGGTCGTCTCCCCGCGCACGGCCGAGCACCACGTGGCCGCGGTGCTGGCCAAGCTCGGCGTCGGCTCGCGGCGGGACGCCGCCCGGCGGGCGGCGTCCCTGGGCCTGGTCAGTAGCTGAACGTGGTGGCGCCCTCCTCGCCGATCCACGCCCACAGCGGCACCGTGCCGCCGAGCTCGGCGCCCTTCACCAGCGCGCCCTGGTCCAACTGCTTGGCGGTGAAGCAGATCGGGCACACGAAGTACCGGCCGCCGGCGGCGGCGTAGCGGTCCAGCAGCGTCGGCAGCGGCGGGCAGCCCTCGCAGGCGGTGCCCACGGCGATGCCGTCGAGGGCCAGCCGCACCGCCTCCTTGGCCAGGAACATCGCGGTGGGCCGGCCGGACTCGGCCGCGCCGACGGCCATGAGGAAGGCGACGGTGACCGTCTCCGGGTCCTCCAGGCCGGTGCGGAGACTGATGACTGCCTTGGCGTCCACGACGGACCTCCTCGCGGGGTGCGGATCGACCCCTCCGAGGCTGGCCCGCGGCACCCGTCCCGCCATCGGCAGCGGCTGCCCATCCGAGCTGTCGCGTCCCCCAGACGAGCGCCCCGCGGATGCCCCGCCCGGCCGCATCGGGGAGCATGCGGGGTCGGACCGCGCACGCACCGAGGAGGACCACCATGGGACCGGGACCCCGCCTGCTGGGCGGGCGGTACGCCCTCGAGTCCCTGCTGGCCACCGGCGGCATGGGCCAGGTGTGGCGCGGCCGCGACACCCTGCTCGACCGGCCGGTCGCCGTGAAGGTGCTGCGCCCGGAGTACACCGCCGACCCGGCCTTCCTCGCCCGCTTCCGCGCCGAGGCCCGGCACACCGCGGTGCTGGGCCACCCGAACATCGCGACGCTGCACGACTACGGCGAGGTCCCCGGCGATGCCGCGGCGGGCACCGAGCCCCAGGCCTACCTCGTCATGGAGCTCGTGCCGGGGGAGTCGCTCGCCGACGTCCTCGCCCGCGAGGGCCGGCTCGACCCCCGGCGCACCGCCGACCTGCTCCGCCAGGCCGCCGCCGGGCTGGGCGCCGCGCACGCGGCCGGGGTGGTGCACCGCGACGTCAAGCCCGGCAACGTGCTCGTGACGCCCGACGGCACGGTGAAGATCACCGATTTCGGCATCGCCTGGTCGGCGTCCAGCGTGCCGCTCACCGGTACCGGGCAGATCATCGGCACCGCCCACTACCTCTCCCCGGAGCAGGCCCAGGGCGCACCGGCCGGCCCGGCCAGTGACGTCTACGCCCTCGGCCTGGTCGGCTACGAGTGCCTGGCCGGGCGGCGGGCCTTCGACGGCGAGAGCTCGGTGCAGATCGCGCTGCGGCAGATCCGCGAGGAGCCGCCACCACTGCCCGGCGACGTCCCCGAGGCGGTGCGGCGGCTCGTCGAGCGGGCCATCGCGAAGGACCCTGCGGCCCGCTTCCCCGACGGTGCCGCCCTCCGCGACGCGGCGGCCGCGGTGCTGGCCGGCCCCGACCAGGCGCGCCGGGCGACCGCCGTGCTCCCCGGTCCGCCGGCGGCCGCGGCACCGGCAGCCGCGGCGGCGGCGGTGGCCGGCGGGTTCCCGGCCACCCGCGTCCTGCCGCCGGCCGCGTCCGCCGCCGCGCCGGCGCCCGCCGGACGGCCCCGCCGGCGGCTCGCGGTCGCCCTGGGCCTGCTGCTCGTGCTGCTGGTCGCGGGGGTGGTCGCCCTGGCCGCGCTGACCGGCGGCGACGACCCGGCGTCCTCGGCAGCGGGGACGACGTCGGCGACCCCCACGTCCAGCGCGGCCCCGGCCCCCGGCACGCCCGAGCCGGTGCGCGTGACCGGTGCCGACCTCGTCGGCCGCCCGGTCGGCGAGGTGCAGGCCGAGCTCACCGCGCTGGGGCTGGCGGTCACGCTGCGGCCGGTGCAGACCTCCGACCTGCCCGACGGCCAGGTCATCGCCGTCAGCCCGGAGGGCGAGCTGTCCCCGGGCAGCCCGGTGACGGTCACGTACGCCGTCGCCCCGCCCCCCGCGCCGGCGCCCGGGGGGAACGGCGGCGGCAACGGCGACGAGGGCGGCGGGAACGGCGACGAGGGCGACCAGGGCAACGGCAACGGCAACGGCAACGGCAACGGCAACGGCAACGGGAACGGGAACGGCGGGGGAGACGACGAGGAGGGCGACGGCGAGGAGTGAGCTCAGCCGCCGACGGCGTACCGGGTGAACAGCACGCCGTCCTCCTCCAGCACCTGCAGCAGCCGCGGCCGGACGACGGCGCCCAGCGCCCGGTCCAGCAGCCGGGCCTGCCCGCCGACCAGCGCCGGGGCGATGCTCAGGTCGAGCTCGTCGACCACGCCGGCATCGAGGGCGGCCGACAGCAGCGACGGCCCGCCCTCGCACAGCACCTGGTCCAGCCCGCGGTCGGCGAGCGCGTCCAGCGCGGCGGGCAGGTCGACGTCGTCGTCCCCGCAGACCAGCACGGTCACCCCCGCGTCGGCCAGCGCCGCGCGGCGGCCGGGGTCGGCCGCCGCGCAGGTGACCAGGATCGTCGAGTCGACCGCCAGCCGGTCGCCGGGTGCCAGCGACGCCCGGCGGGAGACCACCGCGATGGGCGCGGTCCCCGGCCGGCCCAGGGCGCGGCGGAGCCGGCCGACCGCGGAGTCCGCGGCCATCGGCCGGTAGCCCTCGCCGGCCGCGGTGCCGTGCCCGACCAGCACGACGTCGGCCAGTGCCCGCAGCAGCCGGAACACCCGCTGGTCGCCCGGCGAGCCGAGACCCGCGCTGGCGCCGGCCACGGTCACCGCCCCGTCGAGGGAGGCGACGAAGTTCACCCGCAGCGAGCGGCCGGTCGGGAGCCGGTAGGCCGCGGCCAGGGCGGCGTCGTCGAGGTCGGCCGCGGGCGACGGCAGCAGCCGCCGCACGTCAGCGGGTGCTGACGACGGCGGCGCTCTCCGCGGGCAGCGTCACCGTCGGCCCGGCGACGGCGGGCAGCTCGCCGGTCGCGAACAGCACCTCGCCGGCCGGCCGGTCCAGGTCGATCTCCCGCGGCTCGGCGGCCAGGTTGGCCACCACCCGCAGCGACCCGCGGTGCACCACCAGCCAGCGGTCGGCGTCGTCCCAGCTGACCTCGACCGACGCGAGGTCGGGGTCGACCAGCTCGGGGTGGGCCTTGCGGAGGGCCAGCAGGGCGCGGTGCACCGCCAGCAGCCGCTCGTGCGGCTCCCGGGTGGGCTCGGACCAGTCGAGCTTGGACCGGGTGAAGGTCTCGGGGTCCTGCGGATCGGGCACCACGTCGGCGTCCCAGCCGTGCTCGGCGAACTCCCCGATGCGCCCCTTCGCCGTCGCCTCGCCGAGCTCGGGTTCCGGGTGGCTGGTGAAGAACTGCCACGGCGTGCTCGCACCCCACTCCTCGCCCATGAACAGCATCGGCGTGAAGGGGCTGGTCAGCACGATGGTGGCGCCCACGGCGAGCAGGCCGGGGGAGAGGGAGGCCGAGATGCGATCGCCGACCGCGCGGTTGCCGATCTGGTCGTGGTCCTGCAGGTAGCCGAGGAACTTCCAGCCCGGCAGCAGCGCGGTGTCCACCGGCCGGCCGTGGTGCCGGCGGCGGAAGCTGGACCACGCGCCGTCGTGGAAGTAGGCGCCGGTGAGCGTCTTGGCCAGGCCGGAGAGGCCGGCCGCGGCGAAGTCGGCGTAGTAGCCCTGGCCCTCGCCGGTGAGCGTCGAGTGCAGCGCGTGGTGGAAGTCGTCGCTCCACTGCGCGGTCAGCCCCATGCCGCCGGCCACGCGCGGGGTGACCATCCGCGGGTCGTTGAGGTCGCTCTCGGCGATCAGGGTGAGCGGCCGGCCGGCGGCGACCGACAGCCGGTCGACCTCCTGCGCCATCTCCTCGAGCACGTGGGTGGCGCGCTCGTCGACCAGCGCGTGGACGGCGTCCAGCCGCAGCCCGTCGACGTGCATGTCGCGCAGCCACATCAGCGCGTTGTCGATGATGTAGCGCCGCACCTCGTCGGAGTCCGGGCCGGACAGGTTGATCGAGTTGCCCCAGGTGTTGGCACCGCCCTCGGCGAACACCGGGAAGAACAGCGGCAGGTAGTTCCCCGACGGGCCCAGGTGGTTGTAGACGACGTCCTGGATCACGCCGAGGCCGCGCTGGTGGCAGGCGTCGACGAAGCGCTGGTAGGCGGCCGGGCCGCCGTAGGTCTCCTGGACCGTGTACCAGAGGACGCCGTCGTAGCCCCAGTTGTGGGTGCCGTTGAAGCCGTTCACCGGCAGCAGCTCGACGAAGTCGACGCCCAGGCCGACGAGGTGGTCGAGCCGGTCGATCGCGGCGTCGAGCGTGCCCTCGGCCGTGAACGTGCCGACGTGCATCTCGTAGACGACGCCGCCGGCCAGCGGGCGCCCGGTCCAGGCGCCGTCGCCCCAGGTGTAGGACGCCGGGTCGTACCGGCGGGACAGCCCGTGCACGCCCTCGGGCTGCCGCCGGGAGCGCGGATCCGGCCGGGGGGTCTCGTCGTCGTCGAGCAGGAAGCCGTAGTCGGCGTC
Organism: Blastococcus sp. SYSU D00820; assembly: GCF_054050695.1. Taxonomy (NCBI): domain Bacteria; kingdom Bacillati; phylum Actinomycetota; class Actinomycetes; order Geodermatophilales; family Geodermatophilaceae; genus Blastococcus; species Blastococcus sp. SYSU D00820. Next base: position 236 of record NZ_JBJGZW010000032.1, on the reverse strand, counting down.
GGGGCCGGCCGCGACCTCCGCGCGCCACCAGCCGCCGTCGTCAGGCTGCATGTCGTGCACGGTGCCGTCGAGCACGAGGCGGACACGCTCGGGCACGGGGGCCCAGACGGCGAACGGGACGGGTGCGGACATGCGGGCACTCCAGAGCTGGTCGGACGGCGGTGCCCCGATCATGCCCGGGACGTCGGCGTCCAACCGTGCCCGTCGCGGGGCGGGGTGGCCGCTCGGCCACCCCG
>NZ_JBJGZW010000031.1:0-52662 GCF_054050695.1 Blastococcus sp. SYSU D00820 | reverse complement strand
GGTGCGCCAACGCCAACGGCCGCACCGCCGCCGCATCCGGACCCCGCCCCAGCGGGTCAGCACCCCGCTCGACCGCCCGGCGGCGGGCCAGCTCCGCGATCGCCGCCGCCTGCCGGGCGTGCTCCCGCGCCATCCGCGCATCGGTGGACCAGATGTCACACACCAGGTCCGACTCGGTCGACCACCGCGGCACCACCTCCCCCGGCGACACCGGCCACGGCACACCCACCAGGGGCGGTCGCGGCGGCTGGGTGTCGACCACACCAGCAGTCTGACCTGCGGGTACGACAGTTTCCGGGGTCGAGCGGAAGGTGCTGATTACACCCAGGGCAGCGCGGCGACCTGCTGCCACGGCAGGCGCACGCACGCCTCGCCGGTCTCCCCCGCCAGCCGCGCGGCCACGCCGGCCCGCGCGCACGCCAGCGGGCGGCCCGGGGTCACCACGACCTGCAGATCGGCGGTCTCCAGACCGGCGACCGCCACCCGCGCCAGCACCCGGTCCGGCGCGGCGAGCGCGGCCGAGGCCAGCAGCGGCACGGCCGCGTGCGACCACAGCGCCACCGGGCCCTCGACGTGCAGCGAGAGCTCGACCTCCGCGGCCCGCACGGTGGCGCCGGCGCGGACGCGGTCGACGTCCGACGGTGCGACGGCGGCCGAGGGCGTCCACGGCAGGGCCAGCTCGCCACGGCGGACGACGACCCGCCAGCCGACGGCGGTCTCGGAGGCGTCGGTCCAGTCGAGGACGGCGATCCCGGCCGCGGCCGCCGCGGCGTCCGGCACCGGCCGGTGGGCGACCCAGGTGCACAGCGCCGCGGCCAGCGCCCCGGACGTGGGCCGGACGCCGGCGTCGGTCATGTCCTCCGCGAGGTCGCGCAGCGGCGTGCGCAGCGACCGCTCCCCCTCGCGCAGGACGACGACCGGTCCGAGCAGGGGGTCCTCGACGAGCACGATGCGCAGCGCGGCCGTGGCCAGCTCCGGCAGCACGTCCTCGGCCACCTCGCGCAGCTCGGCCAGGTCGACCGGCACCGGGCGCAGGCGAGCGAGCAGCCCCGCGGAGGACCGGCCGAAGGGGGCGCTGGTCACCGCGGTCCCAGGCGCAGGGCCGCGCGGAGCGGATCGGGCAGCCCGGGCAGCGCCAGCACGGCGTCCAGCTCGACCGCGCTCAGCCGCACCGGCAGGACGTCGTCGTCCCAGCCGGTGACCCGGCGGACGCGCTGGGCCGGTCCCGGCCACACCGCGTCGCGGGCCATGGCCACGTGCAGCTCGGTGAGCACGTCGGCGAGGTGGATGGCGGCCACCGGGTGCACCTGCTCGCCGGCCAGCGCGGTGCGCACGGCGGCGGCGAGCTGGGCACGCGCGGGCGCGGCCAGCCAGTAGGGCACCAGGACGTCGGGGGCCGGGTCACCCGCGGCGAGTGCGCTCACCGGATCCCCCCTCCCCGTCGCGCCGTGCTCTCACAGCTTCGATATCGGCAGGCGGCGCCCCGGATCGACCCGGACGGCGCACCGAAATCCCGAACGGAACGACGACGTCTGCTATGGGGCCGGCCGGGCGGGCCCCGGCGGGCACGACGAGGACCCCGGGCGCCGTCGTGGCGGCCGGGGTCCTCGGGGAGGGTTGCGGCTAGTCGGCCAGCTCGGCCAGGTGCAGCTTGAGCGCCCGCTCGACCCGGTCGGCGTGCACGTTCATGTTCCGCACGGAGGTGGACAGCTCCGCCGACAGCTGCGTCTTGGTGCGGCCACCCCAGGTGGTCATGTACCAGGTCGCCCACCCCAGCACGTTGGGCTGGCCGGCGCGCTGGTCGCGGCGGGCGGTCGGGTCGGGCGCGCAGGCGGCGGTCAGCGCGTGCGACAGCAGCGTCTGCTCGGCCTCCCCCATGATCTCGTCGGGGGCCTCGCTGCTGTCGGGGAGCAGGATCTCCGCCGCGTCGGGCGCCCCGTCCAGCGACTGCAGGTTGCGCAGCCCGTTCAGGGTGGCGACGGTCTGCGAGTTGCGCCGCAGCGTGGCCACGCTCTGCCCCATGTAGGCGGCGAGCTCCTTCTCCGTGGGACGGCGCTGGTGCTCGGCTTGGAAGGCGGCGATCGCCTTCTGCTGCTTGTGCTCGGTGTCGGCGGCGGTGCGCCCGTGCGCGTTGCGGCCGAGGTCGTGCACCCACTTGGACAGCTGGGTGGCGAGGAAGGCCCCGAAGGGAACTCCCTTGGTCTCGTCGTACTGTGCGACGGCCTTGAGGATCCACTCCGACACCTGCTGGACCAGGTCGTCCGGGTCGGGCAGGTGCAGCCGGATCGTGCTCATGTTGCGCTGCAGGCGCTTGAGGCTGAGCGGGCCGTAGTGCCGGCACAGCTGGTCGAGGAAGGCCGGCGGCAGGTCGCGCGGCGCCCGCCGGCGGACGTCGGTCTCCGCGCGCAGCCCGACGGTTCCGATGCCGCGGCCGGCGCACCAGGCGCGCACCCAGTCGGCGAGCACCGACGCCGAGCCGGTCGCGCCGTCGACGCGGTACAGCCCCTCGCCCTGGTCGTAGCTGACCGTCACGCCGTCGGGCAGGTCGGCGCGGAGGGCCTCGAGCGGCAGCTCCCGGTCGACGCGGAAGTGGACGCGGTCGCGCGGGGTGATCGGCACGAGGGCGAAGCCCTCGGCCTCCGGGATGCCGCCGAAGACCAGCGGCTGGCGGGTGCGGGCGGCCGAGCGGTCGAGGTCGTCGGCCGAGGGGAGGACTGCGGTCGGGGAAGAGGTGTGCACCGGGGTACTCCTGGTCGATCGCGGGGAAGGTCGATCGTGGGGACGGCGAGGGACGGGCCCGCCTCAGGCGGGGACGCGCTCGCCGGCCGCCGGCAGCCCGGCGACGGCGGTGGGCTCGCCGTCGGAGTGCAGGCAGGCCATGAGCTCGAGCGCGGCGGCCCGCTCGGCGCCGGTGGGCTCGGCGGCGTACACCGGCATGTGGTCGTACAGCGTCGTGAAGACGTCGCTGACCAGCGCGTAGGCCGCCTGCGCCTGCGGCGAGAAGCGGGCGACGCCGGCGCGCGGGCCGAGGTCGACGCCGACGGTGACGCGGACCACGCGGTCGTCCTTGCTCAGCCCGGTGACCGTCAGCGGGACGGCGGGGTGCGCGGCGGCCAGCGCGCCGAGCGCGGCCAGGCAGCGCCGGGTCGAGCCGCGCCGCGGGCGCAGCTGGACGTGGACCACCACGGTGTCCGCCTCGTCGCCGACGGGACCGCCGACCGCAGGGTCGACCGACTGCTCGTCGTCGACGCGGATCGAACCGGCCTGTGCTGCGCTGCGTTGCATGGTGATCGCCCCCTGTTACGTGCTTGGGGGCAACTCTGGCGTACGACGACGCCACCACGGGCACAAGACATGCTGTGCCCAGCGCAGTTGTCGGGGCGACTCTTCGGCAGGTCTTGCCTGTGTCGCTGACCTCGGAGATCGACGCCGCCCTGTCGCTGGCAACTCCTGCCGACGACAGGACGGCGTACCCATGCAGTTGCGTCAGGCCGTGGGGCTGCCTCCGGCGGCGTCCACGCTCCCGGCGGCCGGCTCCGCGACGGGCGGGGCTGCGGGGGCGGAGGAGGCGGTCGGGGCGAACGCGGCGAGCGCGCCCAGGGTGTCGGCAGTGACCTGGGCGGCCAGCAGGTTCGCCTCGGCGATCTGCCGGTAGACCTCCTCGCGGTGGATGGTCACCTCGCGCGGAGCCTTGAAGCCGAGGCGGACGGTGCCGCCCCGGACCTCGACGACGTGCACCTCGATGTCGTCGCCGATGCGGATCGTCTCGCCGACGCTGCGGGTCAGTGTGAGCACGAGTACCCCTCCATGGGTGTCGTTGGCCTCCGTGGCAGTGCCCGCGGGAAGCGGGCACGACGGGCCGGCGGACCGCCGGCGTCGTCCTCTTCGGTTATCGGCGGAGCGGGCGCCGGATGGGATGCGCGGCGTCCTGCAGGACCACCTGGACGGCCCGCCAGTTGGCCGGGTTGACCACGACGGGGGCACGCAGGTTGGCCGTGGCGGCAGCCGGGCCGGCCGGGGGAACCGTCACGAGACAGAACACCTGGGCCATGGCCGGGTCGGCGAGGTCCAGGTCGGCCAGCACCGACCGGGGCAGCACCGGGGCGTAGTCCGGGAAGAACCTGGCCGGGGGCACGGCCAGGAACCGCGGACCATCGGTGTCCAGCGACTGCAGCCAGAACAGCAGCCCGTCCCCGTCCGCCGTGACGAGCACGTAGTCGCGGTGGTCGGGGAAGCCGGGCAGTGGCTGGACCATGCCGAGCAGCGGCAGGGTCGCCACCGGGGCGAGCGTCATGCGGGGTGACCTCCGTGGGGAGACGGCGGGGTCGGGCGCGAGGAGGACGCCGGCAGGGGGACGGCGCTCATCGCAGGTAGTCGAGCAGCGAGGGCTGGATGGCCTGGGCGGTGGCCGCCAGCGCCGCCTCGTAGCCGGTCTTCTGGAGGTTCAGCTCCATCATGGTCTTGGGCAGGTCGATCTCCTCCACCTCGCTGAGCTGGTCCTTGAGGGTCAGCTGGAGGTCTGTGTTGATCGTCGCGGCGTCCTCCATGCGCTTGGCACGGGTGCCGATGTCGGCCGCGGCGGTGAGCAGCCGGTTCATGGCCGCGTCGAGCGCCGTGAGGTCGTCCTGCAGCGCCGTGTCGCCACTGCCGGCGGTCATCACGTGGTCGGCGATGTCCTGGACGATCCTGAACAGGTCGCGGCCCTTCAGCGGGTCGCCGAACGCCTCCGGGCCGGTGATGTCGACGCGGATGACCTCGGTGTCCGAGACCCGCCGGTTCAGGGGCACGGTCACGTCGATCTCGGTGCCCGAGGTGTCGACGAACGTGCCGCCGACGCCCACGAAGGCGCCGTCGGCGTCGTAGGCGACCGAGGAGTCGGTCGCGCCGCCGAACAGCGGCTGGCCGTTGATGGACTGGTTGGCCAGGCCGAGGAGGCTGTCGCGCAGGCGGACGACCTCGGTCTGGATCGCCGCCCGGGACTGCTCGTTCGTCGAGCCGGAGTTCAGGCCCTGCACGGTCAGGTCGCGGACCCGCCGGACGGTGGTCAGCATCGACGACAGCGTGGTGTCCGCCGCGTCCAGCCAGCTGCTGCCGTCGGAGATGTTGCGGGCCTGCTGGGCGACCGCGCGGGTGTCCTGGCGGACCTGCATCGCGGTGTTGGTGCCCGTCGGGTCGTCCGACGCCGTGCTGATGAGCTTGCCGGAGGTGAGCTGCTGCTGGAGCTTGCCGACCGCCGAGAGGTTCCGGTTGAGCCCGAGCAGGCTGGTCTCGACGACGGCGCGCTGGGTGATCCGCATCCCCGTCACCGCGCCATGTTGATCAGGGTGTCCAGGACCTCGTCGATCGTGGTCACCAGGCGGGCTGCCGCGCTGTAGGCGTGCTGGAACGAGAGCATGTTGGTCATCTCCTCGTCGAGGTTGACCCCGGCGACGGACTCACGGGCGGCGTCGATCTGGCTGCTGATCGTGGTCTGGACGTCGAGGTTGCGCGTGGCCACGGCCGACTGGACGCCGAGCGAGACGATCATCTGGCGGTAGTTGGCGTCCACCCCGCCGGCGGCCAGGCTCAGCTGGTACAGCTTGTCGGCGTTGTCCCCGTTCACCGTGGCGGCGCCGGTGGGCGACGGACCCGCCGCGGCGACCTTGCGCGGGTCGGTCAGCCGGACGGTGATGTTCGAGGCGTCGACGTCGGCCGGGTCCACCGCGCCGGTGCCGGGGCCGTTGCCGAGCAGCGGCTGGCCCGCCGCACCGTCGAGGTCGGTGCCGCCGGCGTGCGTGTCGTTGAGGCTCTGCGCGAGCTGCCGGGCGATGCCGTCGAGCTGGCTGCGGTACTCGGGCAGGGTGTTGGTCAGCGCGGTGATCTGCCCCTCCGCGGTGCCGTTCACCGAGATCGTCGTGCCGCCGGGCTTGGTCACGATCCGCGGCGGGTCGGCGGCGGCGCCGGCCAGGTCGGTCGCGCCCTGGAGCTCCAGCTGCACGGCGTTGGTGCCCGAGACCAGGGTGGAGCCGCCGACCAGCACGGTGATCGTGCCGTTCTCGCCCTCCTTGACCGTGGCGCCGACCTGCCCGGCCAGCTTCATGACCAGGGCGTCGCGCTGGTCGGCCAGCTCGTTGGACGGCTGGTTCGACAGCGTCGCGAGCCGGATCTTGGAGTTGAGCGACGCGATCGTCGTGGCCGTCGTGTTGACGTCGGTGACCATCGCCGACAGCGCGTCGTGGCCGTCGCTCCACTGCTGGTCGAGGGTGCCGGCCGTCGTCCGGATGCCGGCGGCGAGGGTCTCCAGCCGGTTGAGCACCTGGCTGCGGGCGGCGAGGTCCTTGGGCTTGTTGGCGACGTCGCTCCAGCCGGCCCAGACGTCGGACAGCATGCTCTGGATGCCGGTGTCGCCGGGCTCGCGGAAGGCCTTCTCCACGCCGGACAGCGTGTTCGCCTCGACGGTCAGCCGGCCGGTCACCGCCGCCTGGGTGCGGCCCCGGGCCTCGAGGAAGACGTCGCGGATGCGGGTGACGGTGCTGGAGTCGACGCCGTAGCCGACGCCGTCGCCCACCGAGTGGATCGCCGGGACGGTCGCACCGTTGAGCGACTGCAGCTCCACCCGCTGCCGGGAGTAGCCGGGGGTGTTGACGTTGGCGACGTTCTGGCCCGTGACGTCGAGGCCGCGCTGCGCGGCCCAGAGCGCGGTCGTCGCCCGGTTCAGCCCACCGAACGTGCTCACAGGGCACCGTCCAGCGTGACCGCGCGGTGCGCGCCGCCCGTGCTGCGGCCGGTGGCGCCGTAGGTGCCGGCCGACGGCGTCTTCACCGACAGCAGCGCGTCGCCGATGGCGGCCAGGCCGCCCTCGATCAGCTCGCGGTTGGCGTCGGAGAGGCTGCGCAGGTCGGTGATGAGCACCAGCAGCGCCTCGTGGTGCTTGGCGAACAGGTCGTTCCACGGCGCCGGGGCGGCCTCGGCCACCTGGCGCAGCGACGGGTTCACGTCCAGGCCCAGCTTGGTGGCGAGCACCTCGGTGGCGGCGGCCCGCTCGACCTCGAGCGTGCGCAGCTGGTCGAGCACGACCTCGATCTCGTGCGCGATCCGCGCCAGCCACCGGGTCTTGCCGGTGACGATCAGGTACTGCTTCTCCTCGGCCTTGAACAGCAGGAGATCCAGGAGCTCCTGCTCCCGCCACAGCAACGTCGACAGGTGCTGGTAGTCCACGCGTCCCACCGCCTTCCGTCGTCCCCTGCGGGCCTCTGACCACCCGCGATCGCAGGACTGGCATCGGCACCGGGCAGCGGCTCCTCAAGCCGAGGTCCTCAAGTTGGCAGATGTTCGTGCCGATCACGCGGTGCCGGTCGGGCCCCGGCCCGCCGAGAGAGAGGGCGTGAGAGCAGCCCGACACCTCGCCCCCGAGCGGCCCCCGGCCCTCGGGTCGTCGTCCCCCGCGCCCCGGTCGGCGCACGACGTCGACGCCCTGGTGACCGAGCACCTGCCGTTGTGCTCCTTCGCGGTCAACGCGGTCGCCTCGCGGATCTCCCTGCCCAGCCACGTCAGCCGCGAGGACCTGCTGTCCTGCGCGAAGGTGGCGCTGGTCGAGGTGGCCCGCCGGTTCGACCCGACGGCCGGTGCGACGTTCGCGACCTACGCCTTGCCCCGGCTGCAGGGCGCCGTGCTCGACGAGCTCCGCTCCGGGGACTGGGCCAGCCGGTCGGTGCGGGCGGCGGCGCGGCGCACCGACGCCGCCGCCGACGCGCTGACGATCAGCCTCGGCCGGCCACCCACCCGCGAGGAGCTCGCGCAGAGCCTCGGCATGGCGCGCGGCGAGCTCGAGGCGCTGCAGGTCGACGTGCACCGCGCGGTCATGGTGAGCATCGACGCCGACTCCGGCAGCGAGGGCGGCGGCGGGCTCGACCTGCCCGATCCCGGCGAGTCCCCCGAGCGCGCGATGCTGCGCGGCGAGCGGGCCCGCTACCTCGACAAGGCGATCCGGGCACTGCCCGACCGGCTCGACGAGGTGGTCGAGCGGAACTTCTTCGGCGGCGAGTCGCTCACCGAGATCGCCGAGAGCCTCGGCGTCACGCTGTCGCGCGTCTCGCAGATGCGGGCGCGGGCGCTGACCCTCCTGCACGCGGCGATGAGCGAGGTGTGGGAGGGCCGGGCGGTGCCGGCCGACGGCGGCGTCCGCGCCCGCAACCAGCAGCGCTCCTACGTCGACCGGGTGGCCGGGCGCAACGCGCCGCCGCCCCCGCCGGTGCCCGGGCCCCGCGTGCCGGCCGCCACCGCCCGCACGGTCCGCGAGCGCTACGGCGCCGCCCGGCCCGCCTGACCCCTCCCCCACCCGCCCGGCTCTCCCCGGGCCCCCGACCCCAGAGGAGTGCGCCGTGAAGGTGCTGCTCATGCACGCCGGGCAGGACGCCCAGGACTACTACCGCGTCCGCGAGCCCGTGAAGGAGATCGAGGCCGCCGGCCTCGGCATCGAGATCGAGACGACCCGCGGCATCACCACGACCGTGGCGCCGGGCGCGAGCGGCGAGAACGAGGTGGTCGACGCCGACGCGCGCGGCGCCGACGTCGTCGTCCTCCAGCTGCCCAAGACCGTCGCGATGGTGCAGACCATCCGGGTCCTGCAGGACCAGGGCGTCGCCGTCGTCGTGGAGATGGACGACCTGCTCTCCGGCATCCCGTTCGGCACGCCGAGCCACGACATCCTCGTCCGCAAGGGCATGGCCCGCCGTGCCGCGGAGTGCGCCCGCGAGGCGGATTTCGTCACGACGACCACCCCCGCGCTGCTCCAGGAGTACGCCACCCACGGGCGCGGCGCGGTCATCCCCAACGCCGTCCCCCGGCGGGTCGCCGAGCTGCCGCCGGCCTACGAGCGGGAGGCGGAGGTGGCGACGATCGGGTGGACCGGCAGCGTCTACTTCCACCCCTACGACCTGCAGGAGATCGGCTCGGGGCTGCAGCAGGCCCTCGACCGCACCCGCGGGCGCAGCCGGTTCACCGTGCTCGGCCAGAAGGGCGACGCCCAGGCGCGGCTCCGGCTGTCCGACGAGCCGGACGAGGTGCCGTGGATCGACGGCATCGACGCCTACGTGACGGCGGTCGGCGAGACCTTCGACATCGGCATCGCCCCGCTGCGCATCGACCGGTTCAACACCTGTAAGAGCTGGCTCAAGGCGCTGGAGTACGCCGCCCGCGGCGTCGCCTTCGTCCGCTCCCCCAGCGCCGAGTACGAGCGGCTGGGCCTGGGCCGCAAGGCCGCCTCCCCCAAGGACTGGGCGAAGAGCCTGGCCTCGCTGGTGGACAACGCCGACCGCCGGCGGGAGAACGCCGCGCGCGACCGCGAGGCGGTGCTCGCCGGCCACCTCACCGAGCACACCGCCGAGCGCTGGGTCACCGCCTGGCGCCGGGCGCTGGACCACCGCGCGCGGGCGCAGCGCCGCTACGCCTGAGCCCGTCCGGGTGAGAACGGACGGAAATCCCGTCCCGTTCGCCTCAAGAACGACCCGGCTCCAGCCGTAGATCTCTCTGCACGGCCCGCAGCACGGATGCAGCGGGAGCTCAGCACGGACCCCGTCCAAGGAGGAACACCATGGGTCTCAGCGTCAACAACAACATCGCGGCGATGAACTCGTACCGCAACCTGTCGGTCACCGACGGTCAGATGAGCAAGTCGCTGGAGAAGCTCTCCTCCGGCTTCCGCATCAACCGTGCGGCGGACGACGCCGCGGGTCTGGCCATCTCCGAGGGCCTGCGCTCGCAGATCGGTGGCCTGAAGGTCGCCGTCCGCAACACCCAGGACGGCATCTCGGTCGTGCAGACCGCTGAAGGTGCGCTCACCGAGACGCACAGCCTTCTCCAGCGCATGCGCGACCTGACCGTCCAGGCCAGCAACGGCGGTGGGCTCAACGGCGACGCCAAGAAGAACATCCAGTCCGAGATCACTCAGCTCAAGAACGAGCTGACCCGGATCCAGGACACCACGAAGTTCAACGGCACCAAGCTGCTGGACGGCAACTACGACGGCACCTTCCAGGTGGGCGCCAACGTCGGCGAGTCGATCAGCGTCAAGGTCAGCACCGCCATGGGCGCGGCCGGCCTGGGTGTCGACGGCGTCGACGTCACCACCGACGCCCAGGGCATCACCGCCGCCGCCACCGCGGCCGGTGTCGCCACCGCCGCCGTCGTGACCATCGCCAGCGGCACGGCCGACCTCACCAAGGCCGAGGACTTCAGCAAGCTCAACGGCACGCTGTCGATGAACGGCAAGACCCTCGACCTGTCCTCGGTGACCTACGAGGCCACCGCCGGGTCCGCCGCTCGCGCCTCCGCCCTGCAGGACGCGGTCACCAACGTCTTCGGCAGCGACGTCGTCGCTTCCGTGACCGGCGGTGCCGTGAGCTTCACGGCCACCACCGCGACGACCGCGGACGACGTTGCCAAGTACGACCTCAAGTTCACCCAGTCCACGGGTGCCAGCGAGGGCCTGAAGGCGATCGACGAGGCCATCAAGACCGTGTCGAACACCCGAGCCGACCTGGGTGCCATCCAGAACCGGTTCGAGCACACGATCAACAACCTCAACGTCGCGGTCGAGAACCTGACCGCGTCGGAGAGCCGGATCCGCGACACGGACATGGCTCAGGAGATGACCAACTTCACGCGGACCCAGATCCTGACCCAGGCCGGCACCGCCATGCTGGCCCAGGCCAACCAGGTTCCGCAGGGCATCCTGCGTCTGCTCGGCTGATCCACCCGCACCACCTGAGCACCACCCGGTGAGGGGGGAGGCCCTCGGGCCTCCCCCCTCACTGCACGTCCCAGCTCCCGAGAACCGGAGGTACCCCCGTGGCGGGCATGAGCTTGAGCACCGGCCTGATCTCGGGCCTGGACACCGCCTCCCTCATCAGCCAGCTGATGCAGGTCGAGGCCAACCCGCAGACGCTGCTCAAGACCAAGCTGAGCGCCACCCAGGCCGACGCCGCCGCCTACCGCGCGGTCAACACCCGGTTCGACGCGCTGCGCACCGCCGCCGCCGCGCTCACCGCGGACGGCATCTGGAGCGCCACCAAGGCCACCAGCTCGAACACCTCCGTCGCCGCGAGCTCCGGCTCCACGGCGCTGCCCGGCTCGGTCACCTTCACCGTCGACGAGCTGGCCAGCGCGCACTCCGTGCGCAGCACCAAGACGTGGACGGTGCCCTCGGACAAGACCGCCGCCGACGTCGACTTCGGCGAGACCTCCGTCGACGTGAAGGTGGGCGGCACCACCACCTCGATCGCCCTCGACACCGACGCCAGCGGCACCGCCTCGCTGGCCGAGGCCGTCGCCGCGATCAACGCCAAGACCTCCCTCGGGCTCACCGCCAGCGTCGTCCAGGTCGCCCCCGGCGAGTACCGGATGCAGGTGGTCACGAAGACCGCCGGCGAGGACGGCGCGTTCGAGATCTCCGGCGCCGCCGGTTTCGTTCCGCTCAACACCGGCACCGACGCCAAGCTCACGATCGGCTCGGGCCCCGGCGCCTTCAGCGTCACCTCGACCAGCAACACCTTCGCCGGGCTGATGCCTGACACCACCGTCACGGTGAGCAAGAAGGGCGAGACCGCGACGATCTCGGTCGGCAAGGACCCCGACGCCGCCGCCGGCAAGCTGCAGAGCCTGGTCGACACCGCCAACGGGCTGCTGGAGTCGATCGCGGCCTACACGAAGGTGGACAGCACCGCGGCCACGCTCAAGGGCGACAGCACGCTGCGCAACCTCTCCGGCCAGATCCTGGACATCGTCTCCCGCGGGTTCAACGGCGTCTCCGCGGCGACGCTCGGCCTCCAGCTCACCGACAACGGGCGGCTGCTGTTCACCAAGGCCACGTTCACGGAGAAGCTCGCGGCCGACCCGGCCGCCGTCCGCGACATGCTGACGAAGAAGACCACCGTCTCCAACGGCACCGACGGCAAGGCCGGCACTCCCGACGACGTCGTCTCCGCCACCGGGCTGGTGGCCCAGCTCGAGGTGCTGGCCAGGACCGCGTCGGACTCCACGACCGGCACGCTGACCCTGCTGGCCAACAGCCGGGACACCACCGCCAAGGACCTCACCGCGCGGATCGCCGACTGGGACATCCGCCTGGAACTGCGCAAGACCACTCTCACGCGGCAGTTCACCGCGATGGAGACCGCGCTGGGCACCCTGCAGAACCAGTCGTCCTGGCTCGCCTCGCAGATCGGCGGCCTGCCGTCCTGGTCCCGGTCCTAGCCCCGACCGCACAGGTCCCGGCCCCTCTTCCCGCTGACGCGTGACCCCCTTGGAGCCCCCCAGATGAGCACGACCTCCCTCCGCGCCCGCTACCTCGGCGACACCGTGCACACCGCGTCGCCGCAGCGGCTGCTGGTGATGCTGTACGACCGGCTGGCCCTCGACCTCGAGCGTGCGTCCAGCGCGCTGGAGCGCGGCGAGCGCGACGAGGCCGGCGAGCAGCTGCAGCACGCGCAGGAGATCGTCATCGAGCTGCGCAGCAGCCTGGACGTCGACGCGTGGGAGGGCGGCCCCCGCCTCGCCTCGCTCTACAGCTGGCTGCTCACCGAGCTGGTCCAGGCCAACGTCAAGGGCGACCGCAACCGGGTCGCCTCCTGCCTGCTCGTCGTCGAGCCGCTGCGCGACGCGTGGCGCCAGGCCGCCGCCTCGCTGGCGGCCGGACCGGCATGACGACCGGCCGACCCGGCCCCGGTGCCGGCGAGGGACGGGACGGGAGGTCCTCGGACTGGGCCACGGTCCTCGACGAGCTGGAGGGCGAGGTCCTCGACGCGCAGCGCACCCTGACCGGTGACAACGCCGAGGAGATCGCCGCGTGGGGCCGGCGCAGCCAGGACTGGGTGCCGCCGAGCCACCTGGGCCCGCTGCCCCTGGACCTGCGCGAGCGCGCCGCCCGGCTGCTCCAGCACCAGCTGGCCGTGGCCGAGGAGCTGGTCGAGCGGATCACCCAGTCGCGCCAGCAGCGCAACGTCGCCGCGCGCATGTCCTACGCCCCCACCCGGCCGGTCGCCTCGTTCATCGACCGGGCCCTCTAGACCCGCTCCGCACGACCCCGCGCCCCCGGCGCTCCCGCTCAGGGAGCACCGGGGGCGCCGTCGTGCGTGGGGCCCCCGGGGCGGCCGGGGCCACCGGTGCGGCACAGCAGTCACAGCCGGCGCACCGCCCTCGTCCGGCTCGTTCGCTCCCGCCGTCCCTGGTGTCACCCGAGTGGCGGAGCGTGGTCAACCGGTAACTCCAGGGTGCCGATGTTCCCCCTGCACGGACAGCACCACTCTCGCCACGGATCGGCGGACCCCCACTCGCTCGCGAGTGTCTTCCTCGTACCCGGAGGCTCGTCGTGTCCTGCCGTCCTGCCCGTCTGACGACCGCCCCATGATCAGCGACGTCACCATGACGACGCTGCACGCGGCCCTCTCCGGCCTCGCGGAGCGCCAGCGCGTCACCTCGGACAACATCGCCAACATCCAGACCCCGGGCTTCCTCGCCGGGCGCACCGACTTCGAGTCGACGCTGCGCAGCGAGCTGGCCCATGGGCGGACGCCGAGCATCAGCGGCGGCTCGATCGCCCGGTCGCTGGAGCCGACGAACACCAACGGCAACAACGTGAACCTCGACAGCGAGACGGTCATCGCGACCGAGACCGGCCTGCGCTACCAGCTGGCGCTCAACGCGCTGGACGGCAAGTACGGCCTGCTGCGCAGCTCCCTCCGGACGCAGTGATGTTCGACAGCCTCGACATCGCCGGCACCGGCCTCTACGCGCACCGCAAGTGGCTGGACGCCGTCTCGGACAACATCTCGAACATCAACACGGTCAGCTCGACCGACGGCGCCGCGTTCCAGGAGCGCTTCATCCAGGTGCAGGCCGTCGACTACGGGTCCGGCGAGGGCGGCGTCCGGGTCACCGGGGCGCAGTTCGGCGACGCCGAGGGCCGGCTGGTCCACGAACCGGACCACCCGCTGGCCGACGCCGACGGCTACGTCCGCTACCCCGACATCGACCTGGGTGAGCAGATGACCCAGTTGATCATGGCCCAACGCGGCTACCAGGCCAACCTCGCCGCCATGGAGCGCGCGACGAACGCCTACCAGGCCGCTCTGCAGCTCGGGAAGGGCTGATCATGACCTCCCCCATCAGCGGGATCTCCATCCCCAGCTTCTCCGCGCTGACCGGCACCGCCGGTGTGGCCGCCGCCGGCACCGCCCCCGCGGCCGGCACCGGCGACGGCGGCTTCGCCGACGTGCTGGCCGGCTCGGTGGACCAGCTGCAGAACCTGCAGTCGACGTCGAACGCGCTCGCCGTCCAGGCCGCCACCGGCGACCTCAAGGACGTGCACGACTACATGATCGCGGCGCAGGAGGCGTCCCTGGCCACCGAGATGGTCGTGACGATCAAGAACAAGGCCGTTGAGGCCTTCACCGAGATCATGAGGATGCCGATCTGATGCCTGCCGTTCTCGCTGGACCGCTGGAGCGGCTCCGCTCCGCGCTGTCCACGATCAGCCTGGGGCAGAAGGTCGTCATCGGCCTGCTGGTCGTCGGGCTGGGCCTCGGCGGCTTCTACTTCTACAGCTGGATCACCGCGCCGACGATGGCCCCGCTGTTCAGCAACCTCTCCTCCAGCGACGCCTCGGCGATCGTCGACGAGCTCAACGCCGCCGGCACCACTTACGAGCTGGCCGACGGCGGGCAGACGATCATGGTGCCCAAGGACCAGCTGTACGACCTCCGGCTCACCATGGGCGGCAAGGGCCTGCCCGCCGGCGACGACACCGGGTACGCGCTGCTGGACCAGCAGGGCATCACCACCAGCGAGTTCCAGCAGCAGGTGCAGTACCAGCGCGCCATCGAGGGCGAGCTGGCCAACACCCTCGAGGCGCTGGACGGCGTCAACCAGGCGGTCGTGCACGTCGCGCTGCCCGACGACGACGTCTTCGCCACCGACGAGGGCACCCCGACCGCCTCGGTCCTGCTGGACGTCGCGCCCGGCACCACGCTGACCGGCGAGCAGATCCAGGCGGTCACCAACCTGGTCTCCTCGAGCGTCGAGGGCATGGAGCCCGAGCAGGTCACCGTCTCCGACCAGACCGGCTCGGTGCTCGCCGCCGCCGGCACCGGGGTCACCGCGGCCGCCGGCGACGCGCGCAGCCAGCTCGAGACCGACTACGAGAAGCGGCTGGCGGCCAACGCCCAGGCCATCCTCGACACCGTCCTCGGCCCGGGCCACGCCCGCGTCTCGGTGCGCGCCGACCTGGACCTCAACCAGCGCGAGAGCACCTCGACGACCTACCAGTACACCGAGGGCACCCCGCCGATCAGCTCGCAGTCGAGCACCGAGACCTACACCGGCAACGGCGCCGCGGTGGGCGGCGTGCTGGGCCCGGAGAACGCCGCCGACGCCGGCGCCGGGGCCGGCGACTCGAACTACGAGTCCGAGACGACGACGGAGAACAACGCCGTCGGCCAGACCGTGGAGACCGTGCAGGGCGCGCCCGGCGCGATCAACCGGCTGACCGTCTCGGTGGTCATGGACGGCACCGTCGCCGGCAACCTCAACCAGGCGCAGGTGCAGGACCTGATCGGCAACGCCGTCGGCCTGGACCCCGCCCGCGGCGACGACATCACCGTGGCCTCGATGCCCTTCGACACCACCGCGGCCGACCAGGCAGCGGCGGCGATGGCGGCGGCCAACGAGGCCGAGCAGCAGGCGCAGATGTGGTCGCTGATCAAGACCGGCGGCATCGCGCTGGGCATCGCGCTCCTGGTGCTGGTCGTCTGGCTGCGCTCCCGGCGCGGCCGCGACGAGGAGGAGGACGACGACCTCGCCCTCCAGCTGGACGACGACGTCATGGCCGAGCTCGAGCGGCTGCGGGTGGCCAGCACCCGCGACGAGACCGCGGTCATCGACACCCGGGCCCTGGAGATCGAGGCCGCCGAGCGCGCCCGCGTGCGCGGCGAGATCTCGACCATGGTCAGCGAGCGGCCCGACGAGGTCGCCGCCATGCTGCGCGGCTGGCTGAGCGAGGCCAAGTGAGCACCGACCGCACCCCCTCCCCCGTCCCGACCGCACCTGAGGTGACCGCGTGACCCTCGCCAGTGTCGAGCCGCTGGTCGGCATGGGCGGGACCAACCTGCCCGCACTGCCACCGGCGCCGCCCCGCCCGGAGATGCCCGGCCTGCGCAAGGCCGCGGTCTTCCTGGCGCAGATGAGCAAGGAGGAGGCCGGCACGCTGCTGGCCAAGCTCCGCCCGCGCGAGGTCGAGTCGCTGACCCGCGAGATCATGAAGCTCGGCTCGCTGGAGCCGACCGACGTCGACGACGTGCTCAATGAGTTCCACCAGATGATGAGCGCGCAGCGCTACGTGGGCCGCGGCGGCGTCGACTTCGCGCGCGAGATCCTCGCCGCGGGTCTCGGCGAGGACAAGGCCGAGGGCATCCTCGCCCGGCTCAACGTCGTCTACACCGAGGTGCCCTTCGCCTCGCTGCGCAACGTCGACGTGCGGCAGCTGGTCACCTTCCTCAAGGACGAGCACCCGCAGGTCATCGCGCTGGTGCTGGCCCACCTGACCGCCGCCCAGTCGGCCGAGGTCCTCTCCGGGTTCAACCCCGAGCAGCAGGCCGAGGTCGCGCACCGGATCGCCACCATGGACCGCACCTCCCCCGAGATGGTGCGGCTGGTGGAGGAGGAGCTCGGCCGGCGCATGGGGTCGCTGCTGGCCCACCAGGACATGTCCACCGTCGGCGGCGTCGAGACCCTCGTGGAGATCATCAACCGCTCGCCGCGGCCCACCGAGCGCTCGATCCTCGAGTGGCTGGACAGCACCGACCCGGAGCTGGCCGACCAGGTGCGGGCGCAGATGTTCGTCTTCGAGGACATCGTCACGATCGACGACCGGTCGATGCAGCTGGTGCTCCGCGAGGTCGAGGCCAACGACCTGGCCACCGCGCTCAAGGGCGTGCGCCCCGACGTCCGGGACAAGGTCGTCCGCAACCTCTCCGAGCGCGCCGCCGAGAACCTCGCCGAGGAGATCGAGCTGCTCGGCCCGGTCCGCACGCGGACCGTCGAGGAGGCCCAGGGCAAGATCGTCGCGGTCATCCGCACGCTCGAGGAGCAGGGTGCGCTGACCATCTCGCGCGGCGGGGACGATGAGTTCGTTGCCTGACGACAGCCGCGGGAGCATCGCAGCGAGGTACGAGCGAGGAGCGGACCGCGGCGCGGAGTCAGGCCGGAGGACGTTGCCTGACGACAGCCGCGGGAGCATCGCAGCGAGGTACGAGCGAGGAGCGGACCGCGGCGCGGAGTCAGGCCGGAGGTCGTTGCCTGACGACAGCCGCGGGGACGCCGCGCGCCGGGCCGCGCGGGAGCGCGAGCCGGTGCTGCTGCGCGGCGCCTCGGCCGCGGTCGCCGAGCCCTACCGGGCGGCCACGGCGGTCTTCCCGCCGCCGGTGCCGGCCCCGGCGCCCCCGCCGGCGGCCGAGCAGCTGCCCGCCGAGCCGGTCGTCGAGCGGCGGACCACCGTCCGCCGCGCCGCGGACCTGCCGGTGCCCAACGGCCGCGGCGTGCTGCGGCTGGGCGACGTCTACGCCGAGGAGCTGACCCGGCTGCGCGAGCACGCGCACCGGGAGGGCTTCACCGCCGGCTACGCCGAGGGGACGGCGGCCGCGGCGCACGTCGTGGCGCAGGCCGAGGCCGAGGCCCAGCTGCGGCTGGCCGAGGTGCAGGAGCGCTGGGAGCGCCGGCTGGTCTCGGCCACCGCGGCGCTCGGCTCGGCGGTCGCGCAGGTGGAGGCCACCGCCGTGCCGGTCGCCGAGGAGGTCCGCGACACCGTGCTGGACGCGGTCTTCGCCCTCGTCACCGACCTGCTCGGCCGCGAGCTGGCCAGCGTGGACTCCGCCGGCGTGGACGCGCTGCGCCGCGCCCTGACCCTGGTGCCGGCCGACACCCCCACCGTCGTCCGGCTGCACCCCGACGACCTCGCCGAGGTGCCCGCCGAGGCGCTGGCCGGCCTGCCGGCCACGGTGACCGTCACCGGCGACCCGGGCGTCGAGCGCGCCGGCGCGGTCGCCGAGTGCGGCACCCGGCGGATCGACGCCCAGCTCGGCACCGCGCTGGCCCGCGTCCGGGCGGTGCTGCGCCCGTGAGCCTCGCCGGCGTCCTGGACCGCGCCCGCGCCGCCGCCCGCCCGGAGCTGACCGGCTCCGTGGTCGGCGCCATGGGCCTGACCCTCTCCGTCGACGGCCTGACCGCGGCCGTGGGCGACCTGGTGGAGGTCAACCCGGGCCCGCGCAGCCTCCTGGCCGAGGTCGTCGCCGTGGGCCGCGAGCGGCTGACCTGCATGCCCCTGGGCGAGCTCGGCGGGGTGCACGCCGGTGCGCCGGTGCGGACCACCGGCATGCCGCTGCAGGTGCCCGTCGGCGAGGCGCTGCTGGGCCGGGTGCTCGACGGCCTGGGCCGGCCGGTCGACGGCGGGCCCGCCCTGGGCGCCGGCATCGACTGGGTGGACCTCGCCAGCGAGACGCCGCACGCGCTGTCCCGCCGCCGGGTCGAGGAGCCGCTGCCGGTGGGCGTGCGCGCCCTCGACACGCTCGTGCCGATCGGCAAGGGGCAGCGGCTGGGCATCTTCGCCGGCTCCGGCGTGGGCAAGTCGACGCTGCTGGCCCAGATCACCCGCGGCACCGAGGCCGACGTGCGCGTCATCGGGCTGATCGGCGAGCGTGGCCGCGAGGTCAAGGAGTTCCTCGACGAGAACCTCGGCCCGGAGGGCATGGCGCGCACCGTCGTCGTCGTCGCCACCTCCGACGAGCCGCCGCTGGTGCGGCTCAAGGCCGCGTTCGTGGCCACCCGCATCGCCGAGGGCTTCCGCGACCAGGGCCGCGACGTGCTGCTGCTGATGGACTCGATCACGCGCACGGCGATGGCCCAGCGCGAGGTCGGCCTCTCGGCCGGCGAGCCGCCGGCCACCCGCGGCTATCCGCCGAGCGTCTTCGCGATGATGCCCAAGCTGCTGGAGAAGGCCGGGCCGGGCGCGGTCGGGTCGATCACCGGGCTCTACACCGTCCTGGTGGAGGGCGACGACCACAACGAGCCGATCGCCGACACCGCGCGGTCGATCCTCGACGGCCACGTCGTCCTCACCCGGAAGCTCGCCACCACCGGCCACTTCCCGGCCATCGACGTCCTGGAGTCGATCTCCCGGGTCGCCGGCGCGGTCGTCGAGCCGGCCCGGATGGCCGACGCCCGCGAGGCCCGCCGGCTGCTCGGCGCCCTCCGCGACGTCAAGGAGCTCGTGGAGATCGGCGCCTACCAGGTCGGCAGCGACCCGCTGGTCGACCGCGCCCGCATGCTCTCCCCCGCCCTCGACGCCTTCCTGCGCCAGTCGCTGGACGACGCGACCTCCCCCGAGGACGCGTGGTCGATGCTGCACCGGCTCGTGACGGCGGGATGACGTGAAGCGGGCAGCCTTCCGGCTCGAGCCGGTCCTGCGGGTGCGCGCCGCCGCCGAGCGGGCGGCCTCGCTGGCGCACGCCGAGGCCGTGGCCGCGGCGCACGAGGCCGGCCGCCGGGTCGAGGAGCAGGTGGCCGCGCTGCAGGCGCGCACGATGCCCGGCTCGCTGTCGGGCCCCGGCTTCGTGGCCGCGATGGTCGCGTCCCGGGCCGCGGCTGCCGATGTGGTAGCTGCACGGTCGATGGCCCAGGCCTCGGCCGAGCACGCCGAGCTGCTCCGGGAGCGGTGGACCGCCGCCGCCCAGGCCACCAAGGCCCTGGAGAAGCTGCGCGACCGGCACGAGCTGGCCGCGCGGTCCGCCGAGGACGCCGCCGAGGCGCGCGCCATCGACGACCTGGTGACCCGGCAGCACGCCGGGGCCGCCGACGACGAGACGAGGGAGGAGGACCCGTGGACGGGGTGAGCGCGGTGCACGGCCGGATCGCCGAGATCCAGAACCGGATGCTCGTGCTCTCGGCCAACCGGGTCTCGGCCACCGCCTCCTCGTGGGCCAGCGCCGCCGCGGCCGCCGGGCTGACCGGTCCGGCGGCGGCCACCGGGACGACCGCGGCCGCCGCCGGGAGCGGCAGCGCCGAGGCCGCCGTGGTCGCCGAGGCCCGCAAGTACCTCGGCGTCCCCTACAGCTGGGGCGGCACCGACCCCTCGGTCGGGCTGGACTGCTCCGGCCTCGTGCAGCTGGTCTACGGCAACCTGGGCATCGACCTGCCCCGCACCTCCTCGCAGCAGGCCACCGCCGGCACCCCCGTCGCGAGCCTCGCCGACGCCCGCCCCGGCGACCTGGTCTTCTTCGACCACTCCTCCTCGCGGCCGGGCATCGACCACGTGGGCATCTACATCGGCGACGGCAAGATGATCGCCGCCCCCCAGGCCGGCGAGACGGTCAAGGTGCAGTCGGTCGGCGACCCCACGCTCATCCGCCGCGTCCTCCCCGCCGCCGCGCCGGCCGCCGCCGCTCCGGCCGGCGCCACCGGGTCGCTGGCCGGGGTGCCGTACTCCGACCTGTTCGTCCAGGCCGGCAACCGGCACGGCATCGACCCGGCGCTGCTGGCCGGCGTGGCCAAGGTGGAGAGCGGGTTCGACACCTCCGCGGTCAGCTCCGCCGGCGCCACCGGGCTCATGCAGTTCATGCCGGCCACGGCCCGCGGCCTCGGCGTCGATCCGCGCGACCCGGCGTCGGCGATCGACGGCGCGGCGCGCTACCTCAAGCAGCTCACCGACCAGTTCGGCTCGACCAGCCTCGCGCTGGCCGCCTACAACGCCGGGCCGGGCACGGTGTCGCGCTACGGCGGGATCCCGCCGTACGGCGAGACGCAGAACTACGTGTCCAAGGTCCTCGGCGCCGCGGAGTCCTACCGATGACAGCACCTGCCCTGCCCGCCGTCCTCCCGGCCGCGGCGCCCGCCGCGGCCGCCGGGGGCTCCGCGAGCGCGCCCGGCTCGGCGGCCGGCTTCGCCTCGGCCCTGGACGACGCCCTCGCCGGCGACCGCGGCGCGGCCCCCTCGGGCGCCGGCGACCCCGCCGCCGACGACGCGCCCGAGGACACCGTCCCCGCTCCCGGCACGCCGGCTGCCGACGCGCCCGTTCCCGCTCCGGTCACCGACCCGGCCCTGGCCTCGGCCGCGGTGCTCACCGCCGGCTGGGCGCTCGCGCTCGCGCTGGCCACCCCCGCGCAGCCGGCCGCCGACGGCACCGCCCCCGCCGGGACCGGGGTCGCCCCGGTCGGCCCCGGGGCGACCGCGGCCGCTGCCGGTGCGCCGCTCCCCGCGACGGCTCCCCCGCTGCCCGGCGCCGTCCCGGCCCCGGCCGCCGACACCGCTGCCCAGCTCCCCGCCGCCGTCCCCGCCGCTCCGGCGGCGGCGCAGCCCGCCGCGGCCGCCGCGCTGCCCGCGGGCCTGGTCGTCACCGCGGCCCCCGCCGCCGAGCCGGCCGCTCCGACGGCCCCGGCGACCGGCCCGGCCACCCCGGCCGGGGCGACCGCGCCCGCGGTGGCGGCGGAGGCCGTGCCCGCACCGGTCGCGGCCGCCGGCTCGGAGCAGCCCGGGGCCGACGCCGGCACCGCGGACGGCGCGCCCGCCACGCCGCAGCCGCCGGCCGGCACCGCGCCGGCCGCCCCGGTCGCCACCGCGCGGGCCGACGCCGCGCCGGCGCCCGCACCGGCCCCGGTCGCCACCCAGGTCGCCCCAGCCGTCGCGCAGCTGGCCACCGGCCCGGACGGCGAGCACACGATGACCGTCGTCCTCACCCCGGAGACGCTCGGGCCGGTCGAGGTCCGGGTGACCGTGCACAACGGCACCGTCGACCTCACCCTGCGCGGCGCCTCCGAGCACGGCCGGGCCGCGCTGTTGGACGCGCTGCCCGACCTGCGCCGCGACCTGCAGGCGGCCGGCATCTCCTGCTCGCGCATGGACGTCGACCGCGACGCGAGCGGCGGCGCCTGGACCGAGCCGCGGCAGGGCGCCACCGGCGACCGGCCCGGTGGCCGCGACCAGTCCGACGCCCGCGCGCGCCCGTGGCTGCGCGGCGACGGACCCGACGGGGGCCGCCCGGTCCCCGCCACCAGCACCCATGCCGGGTCGACCGGGCTCGACGTCCGGGTCTGAGGAGGAACGCCAGCCATGACCAGCCCCGTGAGCGGCGTCGGCGTGCCGACGGTCACGCCCACCACGACCGTCGACCGGCCCGACCAGAGCGGCAAGGACATGTTCCTGCAGCTGCTGGTCGCGCAGATGCGCTACCAGGACCCCAGCAACCCGGCCAGCACGACCGAGTTCATGTCGCAGACCGCGACGTTCACCCAGGTCGAGAAGCTGGAGGAGATCGCCGGCCAGAACGCGTCCCTGCTGTCCCTGCAGCGCTCGCTGTCCGCCGGCGCGCTCGTGGGCCACACCGTCGGCTACACCGGCACCGACGGCCTGGCCAAGACCGGCCTGGTCACCTCCGTCCGCTTCGGCGGCGACGAGCCGGTCGCCGTCATCGGGAACACCGAGGTGCCCTTCGGCCGGCTGACCGAGGTCTCCCTCCCCACCTCCTGACCCGTTCCGGACCCCCTGCCGGGGATCCGTCCACCCCAGCCTCCGCGCGACCCCGAGGAGCCCCCCGTGCTGCGTTCCATGTTCTCGGCCATCTCCGGCCTGAAGGCCCACCAAACCAAGCTCGACGTCACCGGCAACAACATCGCCAACGTCAACACCGTCGGCTACAAGAGCCAGCAGGCCGTCTTCGAGGCCGCCCTCTCGCAGGTGCTGCGCGCCGGTGGCGCGCCGGGCGAGAACAACGCCGGAACCAACCCGGCCCAGGTCGGCCTCGGCGTCAAGGTCGCCGGCATCTCGACCAACTGGGCGCAGGGCGCGACCCAGAGCACCGGCCGCACCACCGACTTCATGATCGAGGGCGACGGCTTCTTCGTCGTCCAGTCGGGCAACCAGCAGCTGTTCACCCGCTCCGGCTCCTTCGGCTTCGACGCGACGGGCAACCTGATCACCGACAGCGGCGCCATCCTCCAGGGCTGGCCCGCCGACGCCGACGGCGTCGTCGACACCAACGGCCGCATCGGCGGGCTGAGGATCCCGTTCGGCCAGGGCACCGAGCCCCGCCCCACCGCCGCCGGCACCGTCATGGGCAACCTCTCGGCCGGTGCCGAGGTCGGCAAGCGGATCGAGACCTCGATTCCCATGTACGACGACCTGGGCAACGAGATCGCGGTGTCCTACGTCTTCGAGCGCACCGCCGGTGGCTGGACGGTCAGCGCCAACATGCCCGGCACCCCGGTGCCCCCCGCCACCACCGCGCCGCCGGTGCCGCTCATGTCCGCCCCCGTGGCGCTGACCTTCGACGGCAGCGGCAACCTGACCGGCCCGCTGTCGGTCGCCCTCGACGACCTCCCCGCCGGGTGGACCGGCCCGGTGACCATCGACACCAGCCGGATCACCCAGTACGGCAGCGCCACGACGGTCACCGCGTCGGACCAGGACGGCTACACCGCCGGCGTGCTCGAGACCTTCAGCCTCGGCAACGACGGCACGATCAGCGGCGTGTTCTCCAACGGCGAGGTCAAGGTGCTCGGCCAGCTGGCCCTGGCCACCTTCGCCAACCCCGGTGGTCTGGAAAAGGCCGGCAGCAGCACCTACCGGCCCGCCAACAACTCCGGCGTCCCGCTGATCGGCCTGGCCGGCACCGGTGGGCGCGGCTCGCTGCTGGCCGGCGCGCTGGAGATGTCCAACGTGGACCTCTCCGAGGAGTTCACCGGCCTCATCGTCGCCCAGCGCGGGTTCCAGGCCAACAGCCGCGTCATCACCAGCTCCGACGAGGTGCTGCAGGACCTGGTGAACCTCAAGCGGTAATCGCAGACGACCTCCTGAGGGACGCCGCGGCCCGGTCCCCGCCCGGGGGCCGGGCCGCGGCGTGTCCGGGGGCCGGTCACCCGTCCCCGGCGTCCCCCGATCGGGTGGGGCCCGGCCGCTCGGCACCGCCCGTTCGGCTCAAGCACGCACGTCAGCGGGCCGATGACAGAACAGCCGGCACCGCAGCGACGCGGCGCTCTCCGCCCCTCCCCCACCGAGCAAGAGGACCCTCCCGTGATCCGAGTGACGCGCCTGAACGGGGAGCAGTTCGCGCTCAACCCCGACCTCATCGAGCGGGTCGAGGGCCACCCCGACACCGTCGTCTTCCTCGTCGACGGCACCAAGTACGTGGCCCGCGAGAGCGTCGAGGAGGTGCTCACCGCCATCCGGGAGTACCGGGCCAGCATCCTGGCCACCGCCTACGAGATGGACCGGGGCACCTACCGCTCGCCCGTCGCGCCGAGCGACGAGGCCGCCGGCTCGGTCGTCCCCTTCCCGTCCCGCGAGGAGCGCTGACCCGTGGATCCCTCGTCCCTGATCGGCATCGTCCTCTCGCTGGTCGCACTCCTGGTCTTCATGATCATGGAGGGCGCGGACCCGAGCTCGCTGATCTTCCTGCCGGCGATCATCCTGGTCATCGTCGCGACCTTCGGCGCGGCGATGACCGGCCAGACCATGGACGACCTCAAGAAGCTGCCCAGCTGGTTCAAGATGGCCGTCATGCCGGCCAAGGTGCCGCCGGCGAGCGACCAGATCCAGACGCTCGTGAGCCTGGCCGAGAAGGCCCGCAAGGAGGGCCTGCTCGCGCTCGAGGCCCAGGTCAAGCTGATCGAGGACCCGTTCCTCAAGCGCGGCCTGCAGATGGGCATCGACGGCACCGACCCCGAGCAGCTCCGCGACGTCCTCGAGAGCGAGATCGCGGCCAAGAAGGCCGAGGACAAGGTCGCCGCCAAGTTCATGAACACGATGGGCGGCTACGCCCCGACCATCGGCATCGTCGGCTGCATCGTCGGTCTGATGAACGTGATGGGGAACCTCAACGACCCCGAGTCGCTGGGCCCGATGATCGCGGCGGCGTTCGTCGCCACCCTGTGGGGCGTCATGGCGGCCAACTTCTGGTTCCTCCCCATGGGCGCCAAGATCACCCGGGTCAGCGAGCTGCAGGCCGCGCAGATGGCGCTGCTGGTCGAGGGCATCGCCGAGATCCAGGCCGGCACCAGCCCCCGCGCGGTCCGGCTGAAGCTCACCTCCCTGATCCCGCCCAGTGAGGCTGCCAAGGAAGCCGCGTGAGCGCGGGCCACGGCGGGTCGCGCCGCAAGAAGCACGAGGAGCACGAGGAGCACGAGAACCACGAGCGGTGGATGGTGTCCTACGCGGACATGATGACGCTGCTCCTCGTCCTCTTCATCGTCCTCTACGCGATGAGCCAGGTGGACAAGGACAAGTTCGCCGCACTCGCCAGCGGCCTGTCCGACGCGTTCGGCACCCCGGTGTCGGTCATCCCGCAGGCCACCCCGGAGGGGTCGGTCCTCGACGGCCTCCCCGGCGCGATCGACGTCGCCTCCTCCATCCCGCCGGACCCGACCGTCGAGCAGGCCGAGGTCGACGCCGCGGCCGCCCAGGCCGCCCAGGCGGCGGCCCGGCAGGTCAGCGCCGAGGCACAGACCCAGTACGCGCAGCTGGACGGCGTCCGCGAGCAGCTGGACCAGGCGCTGTCGGCCGCCGGCTTCGCGGGCGCGGCGCGCTACGAGATCGACGAGCGCGGCCTGGTCGTGCACATCGTCTCCGACCCCGTCCTCTTCGATGCCGAGGAGGCCGACCTGCGCCCCGAGGGCCGCGCCATCCTCGACGCGATCGCGCCGACGCTGGCCGGCCTGACCCACCAGCTGGCCGTCGAGGGGCACGCCAACCACCTGCCGGTCACCCCCGGCGGGCAGTGGCCGTCGAACTGGGAGCTGTCGGCCTACCGGGCCACCACCGTCGTCCGGTACCTGGCCGGGGACGGCGTCCCCCAGGAGCGGATGGCGGGCACCGGCTACTCCGACACCCGGCCGCTGGTCCCGATCACCGATCCGAACGCGCTGGCGCTCAACCGCCGCGTCGACATCGTCGTGCTGTCCACCGCCTCCGCCGAGGCGAACGAGTTGCTGCCCGGCCTGGAGGCCGCGGCCCAGGGAGGTCACCCGTGAGCAGGAAGAAGAAGGACGAGAAGCCGGCCGAGGACGGCGAGGAGGTCAAGGGCGGCGGCAAGGCCAAGCTGCTGATCATCGGCCTGGTGGTCGTGCTGGCCGCCGCGGGCGCCGCCTGGTTCTTCCTCTTCTCCGGCGGCTCCGCCGAGGCCGAGGAGCCGGTGGCCGGCGAGGTGCTCACCCTCGAGCCGGTGGCGGTCAACCTCGCCGGCGGCGGCTACCTCAAGGTCGGCATCGCGCTGCAGCTGACCGAGGCCGCGGCCGGCGGCGGGCACGGCGGCGGGGGCGTCGACGGCGCCCAGGCCCTCGACCTGGTCATCTCGACCTACTCGCAGGCCAACCCGGCCGACGTCACCGGCGCCCGCGAGGCGCTCAAGGAGTCGCTCACCGAGCAGATCGTCGAGGCCTACACCGACGACGAGGGCACCGAGATGGTCATGGACCTGTACTTCACCGAGTACGTCACGCAGTAGCTCCCCCGGCGGCCCCGTCCGTCCCATCCGCACCACCCACCCCGGCTGACCGGCGGCGCACCGCGCCGCCGGTCAGTTCGCGTCCGGGCCCCGCCGATACCTCCAGCGTGACCCGCCCCGACATCGGAACCGCGCCCTTCGCGCCGGCTCCGGGGACCGCCGCCGGCGGCCGCAGCCGGCGCGGCGAACCCCGGACCTACGACTTCCGCCGGCCGACCAAGCTCAGCCGCGAGCACGTGCGGGTGCTGCAGATCGCCCAGGAGGCCTTCGCCCGCCAGGCGACGACCGTCCTCACCACCCTGCTGCGCACCGGCGCGCGGATGGAGCTGCTGGGCATCGAGCAGCACTCCTACGACGACTACGTCGCCACGCTGCCCAACCCGTACTTCATGACGACGTTCACCTTCGAGCCGCTGGCCGGCAAGGGGCTGCTGGCCTATCCGCTGGACATCGCGATGGCCACCGTCGACCACATGCTCGGCGGCTCGGGCGCCGCCCAGCAGCCCGAGCGGCCCATGACGGCGATGGAGACCACCATCACCGGCCAGCTGCACCGGCGGCTGCTGCAGGAGTTCCAGGCGGCGTTCGCGCACATCGCCGACATGCAGCCGGTGCCGGACGGCATCGAGTACAACCCGGCCCTCGCCCAGGCCGCGGCCGGCTCGGACACCGTGATGGTCGCCAGCTTCGAGCTGGCCGTCGGCAGCCGCGAGGGCACCGCGACGCTGGTCCTGCCCTTCTCCTCGTTCCACCAGGCGCTGAACAACGCCGCCTCCCCGCACCTGTCGGAGTCCGCGCAGCGCAAGCGGGAGCGGGCCGCCGAGCTGCTCACCCAGCGGCTGAACCTCGTGCCGGTCGACGTGAGCGTCCGGTTCACGCCGCTGGAGGTCTCCTCCTCCGACCTGCTGTCGCTGGCCGTCGGTGACGTCCTGCTGCTGCGCCACCCGAGGGACAGCCCCCTCGAGGTCACCACCAACGACGTCACGTTCGCCTACGCGATCGCGAGCAACCACCGCCGCCGGCTCGCCGCCGCCATCGTGCCCACCCCGTACGCCGCGAAGGACACCGCATGACCGCCACGCTGGACCACACCCAGGCCTCGGAGACGATCGCCGCGGTCGTGGTGGCCGCCGCCCGCGCCGCCGCCGCCCTGGTCCCCGCCACCACCGAGCTGCAGGCCGGCCCGGCGGTCACCGACCCCGACGCCGTCCCGCTGCCGCCGGCCGCCGCCGCGGCGGTCACCGCCCGGCTCTCCGGCGAGGTCACCGGCGACGTCGTCCTGGTGCTGTCGGCCGACGTCGTCGAGGCCCTCGACAACTCGCCGGTCGGCCCCATGGACGTCGCCACCGCGCTGCGCCCGGCCCTCGAGGCCGCCGCGGCCACCCTCGGCCGGGTGCGGATCGACTCCGAGCGCACCGAGGACCCGGTGACCGCGCTGGACGGGCTGCGCGACAAGGGGATGTTCGTCGCCGTCCCGCTGGTCGGCGAGACCGACCACCAGGCCACGCTCGCCCTGCAGGTCACCCTGCCGACGGCGCCGCGCGCCCAGCGCGGCAGCCTGGAGCTGCTGCGGCACGTGGCCATGGAGGTCACCGTCGAGATCGGCCGCACCCGGATGACCGTCGGCGAGCTGCTGTCGCTGCACCCGGGCGAGGTCATCGAGCTCGACCGCGCCGCCAGCGCCCCGGCCGACCTGCTGGTCAACGGCACGCTGATCGCCCGCGGCGAGGTCGTCGTCGTGGACGAGGACTTCGGGCTGCGGATCAGCGAGATCGTCGCCGACGCCTCCGAGATCGGGCAGCAGACGCCGTGACGTGGATGGTCATCCGGCTGGTGCTGTCGCTGGCCTTCGTCGGCGGCGTGCTGTGGTTCGCCGCCCGCCTGGCCAGGAAGCGCGGCCTGGGCCAGGCCAACGGCCTGGTCGAGGTCGTCGCCCGGCAGCGCATGGGCCGCGCCAGCAGCGTCAGCGTCGTGCGGATCGCCGACCGCGTGCTCGTGGTGGGCGCGACCGAGGAGTCGGTCACCCTGCTCGCCGAGCTCGACGGCGAGGCCGTGGAGACCTCGCTGGCCGAGCGCGAGCTCGCCGGCGCGACGGCCGGCCCGGCCGGCACCGGCACCCGGCTGCCGGCCCCCCGCAGCGGCGGGGCCCTGGCCGGCTCGGTGTTCGACCGCGGCGGCTGGGCCAGCTTCGTCCAGTCGATGCGCGAGCGGACGGTGCGCCGCTGATGAGCTCCTCCCCCGCCCTGCTCCGGGGCGCGCCCCCGGGCACGTCGCGGGCGCTCCTCCCCGGCCTGCGCCGGGTCGCCCTGCTGCTGCTCGCGCTGGCCGGCCTCGCCGTCGCCGCCGTGCTGCTGGCCGGCCCGGCCGCGGCCGCCCCCGACGCGCCCACCGCCCCGACGGCGCCGACCGCCCCGGTCGTCCCCGCGGTCGACGGCGGCGTGGACATCTCCGTCGGCGGCGGCAGCCCGAGCACCTCGATCACGCTGATCCTCGCGATCACCGTGCTGTCGGTGGCGCCGTCGGTACTGCTGCTGGCCACCTCGTTCACCAAGATCGCGGTGGTGCTGTCGCTCACGCGCAACGCGCTCGGGCTGCAGTCCTCCCCGCCGAACTCGGTCCTGACCGGCATCGCGCTGTTCCTGACCCTGTTCGTGATGGGCCCGGTGTTCTCCGACATCAACGAGTCGGCCGTCCAGCCCTACCTGGACGGGCAGATGACGGTGTCGCAGGCCTACGACGCCGGCGTCGTCCCGCTGAAGTCCTTCCTCCTGGACAACACCCGCGAGGACGAGCTCAAGCTGATGGTGAACCTCTCCGGCGAGGAGCAGCCGGCCGACCGGGAGTCGGTCAGCATGACCACCCTGATCCCGGCCTTCGTGCTGTCGGAGCTCAAGAGCGCCTTCATCATCGGGCTGGTCGTGTTCATCCCGTTCCTGGTGCTGGACATGCTGGTCAGCGCGGCGCTGATGTCGATGGGCATGATGATGGTCCCCCCGTCGATCGTGTCGCTGCCGTTCAAGCTGCTGCTGTTCGTCGTCGTGGACGGGTGGGCGTTGATCACCACCGCCCTGGTGGGGAGCTACGGATGAGCGACGCCGACGTCACCGACATCGCGATGCAGACCATGTGGGTCGCCGCCAAGGTGGCCGCCCCGGTGCTGCTGACCGCGCTCCTGGTGGGCTTCCTGATCTCGCTGTTCCAGGCGGCCACCCAGATCCAGGAGGCGACGCTCTCCTTCGTGCCGAAGATGATCGCCGTCGCCATCGCGCTGCTCGTCACGGGCAACTGGGTGCTGTCCGAGCTGGTGTCGTTCACCCACCACCTGTTCGACGAGCTGCCCGGCCTCCTCGGCCGGACCTGAGGCGGCGATGGACCTCGAGGTCCCGGCGGTCTCCCTCGCGGCGGTCCTGCTGACCACGGCCCGCGCGGCGGGGTTCGTGCTGGTCGCCCCGCCGTTCAACACCCGCAGCATCCCGGCGCCGGTCAAGGGCGCGCTGGCGCTGGCGCTGTCGGTCGCGCTGTACGCCCGGGTCGCCGCCGGCCTGCCGGACATCACCACCAGCTTCCTGGTGCTCGGCGGGCTCACCGAGGTGGCGATCGGGGCGGCGCTGGGCTTCGTCGTCCAGCTGTTCTTCACCGCCGTCCAGTTCGCCGGTGAGCTCATCGACGTCAGCGGCGGCTTCAGCCTGCAGCCGGCCTACGACCCGCTGGCCATGACGATGAACTCCTCGATCGGCCGGCTGCACTACCTGCTGGCGACGGCGCTGCTGTTCACCAGCGGCGGGCACATGATGATCGTGCGCGGCTTCGCCACCTCATACGAGGGGCTGCCGGTCGGCGCCTCGCTGCCCACCGAGCAGCTCGGCGAGGTGATGATCACCGCCTTCTCGATGATGTTCCTGGCCGCGCTGCAGATCGCCGGCCCGATGGTCGCCGTCCTGCTGCTGGCCGACGTCGCGATGGCGCTGCTGTCGCGGGCCGCCCCGGCGCTCAACGTCTTCACCCTCGGCTACCCGGTCAAGATCATGCTGACCCTGACCCTGCTCGGGCTGACCTTCCCGCTGCTGCCGCCGGCCCTCGACGCGCTCATCGAGCAGGCCACCCGCGCCGTCGTCTCGATCAGGACCGGCTGATGGCCGCTGACGGACCGGGTGGTGAGAAGACCGAGAAGCCCACTCCCCAGCGCCTGAAGAAGGCGCGCAAGGACGGGCAGATCCCGAGGACCCAGGAGCTCGGCACCTGGCTGTCCATGGCCGCGGCCAGCGTGCTGCTGCCGATGCTGGTCGGCAACGCCTACGACGCCATCGGCGAGCTGTTCGTGCAGGTCGGCTCGGTGGCCCGGCACCCCGAGCCGGCCGCGCTGTTCGAGCTGTTCGGGCAGGCGCTGTCGGCGTTCCTGTCCGCGGTGCTGCCGCTGGCGCTCGGGATGCTCCTGGTCGGGACGGCGGCCTCGGCGGCCCAGGGTGGCGTCACCGTCTCGGCCAAGGGCATGAAGCCCACGCTGCAGAAGCTCAACCCCCTGAGCGGGATGAAGCGGATGTTCGGCGGCCACGGCCTCTGGGAGGCGGCCAAGGCGGTCATCAAGACCGCCGCGCTCGGGGCGGTCGTCATCGTCACCAGCGGGCGGGCGCAGGAACTGGTGTCGGCCGCCGGCGCGCTGCCGCTGTCGGTGATCACCGAGACCTTCACCGCCTCGGCGGTGCTCATGTTCCGCGTCGTGGCGATCACCGGCCTGGTCATCGCGATCGCCGACTACGTGATCGTGCGCCGGCAGATCATGAAGAAGCTCAAGATGAGCAAGTACGAGATCCTGCAGGAGCACAAGCAGTCCGAGGGCGATCCGCACGTCAAGGCGCAGCGGCGCTCGACCGCGCTGGCCATGTCCCGCAACCGGATGATGAGCGACGTCGCCGCCGCCGACGTCCTGCTGGTCAACCCCACCCACGTCGCCGTCGCGCTGAAGTACGAGGCCGACCGCGGCGCGCCGCGCGTGGTCGCCAAGGGCGCCGACGAGATCGCCGCCAGGCTGCGCGAGCGGGCGACCGAGGCGCGGGTGCCGCTGGTGCAGGACATCCCGCTG
Source organism: Blastococcus sp. SYSU D00820 (assembly GCF_054050695.1). Classification (NCBI taxonomy): domain Bacteria; kingdom Bacillati; phylum Actinomycetota; class Actinomycetes; order Geodermatophilales; family Geodermatophilaceae; genus Blastococcus; species Blastococcus sp. SYSU D00820. Next base: position 21,067 of record NZ_JBJGZW010000031.1, on the reverse strand, counting down.
GCCCGGGCGCTGCACGCCTCCTGCGAGATCGGCCAGGAGGTGCCGCCGCAGCTGTTCACCGCCGTCGCCCGGGTGCTGGCGTTCGTCATGCAGCTGGGGGCCCGCGGCGTGGTCGGCGGCTTCCACCGGCCGGGGTTCGAGGCGCCGGACGTGCGCGACCTGCCCAAGGCCGGCCGCCGGAGGATCCCCGCGCCGTCGTCCTCCTGACCGACCGGGGCGTTGGTACGGCTGTGACGGGTGGGCCGACCGCGGTCGCCCGGCCCCCGCCGGCTGCCGATGACCTGCACGTGCGAGGACTGACGAAGGCCGCCGTCCCGATCGGCGTGGTGGCCATCGTCCTCATGCTGGTCGTGCCGCTGCCGGCCACGCTGCTGGACGTCCTGCTCGGCTTCAACATCACCTGCTCGCTGCTGATCCTGCTCGTCGCGATGCAGATCAGGAAGCCGCTGGACTTCGCCGTCTTCCCGTCGCTGATCCTGATCGCCACGCTGTTCCGGCTGGCCCTCAACGTCTCCTCGACGCGGCTGGTGCTCAGCGACGGCTACGCGGGCAAGGTGATCGAGGCCTTCGGCCACTTCGTGATCGGCGGCTCGCTGATCGTCGGCCTGGTGATCTTCGTGATCCTGACGATCATCCAGTTCGTCGTCATCACCAACGGTGCCGGCCGCGTCGCCGAGGTCGGCGCCCGCTTCACCCTCGACGCCATGCCGGGCAAGCAGATGGCGATCGACGCCGACCTCAACGCCGGGCTGATCAACGAGAAGCAGGCGCGCAAGCGCCGCTCCGAGGTCACCGCCGAGGCCGACTTCTACGGCTCGATGGACGGTGCCAGCAAGTTCGTCAAGGGCGACGCCATCGCCGGCATCATCGTGACGCTGATCAACCTGATCGGCGGGTTCGCGATCGGGGTCATGCAGAAGGGCATGGCGCCCGGGGACGCCGTCGCCACCTACTCCCTGCTGACCGTCGGCGACGGCCTGGTCTCCCAGATCCCGGCCCTGCTGCTCTCGACCGCCACCGGCATCATCGTGACCCGGTCGGCCACCGAGGGCGACATGGGCAGCGACCTGCTGGCCCAGCTGGGCCGGTTCAAGCAGCCGGTGCGGATCGCCGGCGGCGCCGCCCTGGCGCTGTGCCTGATCCCCGGCCTGCCCAAGCTGCCCTTCATCATCATCGGTGGCCTGTTCCTGCTGCTGGCCGCGCGCATGCAGGAGGTCGTCGAGGTCGACGAGGACGCCGATGCGCCGGTCGCCGGCGAGGAGGACGCGCAGCCGGACTCCCCGGAGGCCATCGCCGAGAAGATGCGGGTCGACCCGCTGGAGCTCGAGGTCGCCTTCGACCTGGTCGACCTGGTCGACACCGCCCGCGGCGGCGACCTGCTCGACCGCGTGAAGGCGCTGCGCCGCAAGGTCGCCATGGAGACCGGCCTGGTCATCCCGCTCGTCCGCACCCGCGACAACCTGGACCTGCCCGCCTCGACCTACGTCATCTGGCTCAACGGCGTCCCCGCCGCCCGAGGCACCTCCCCGGCCGGCACGGTGCTCGCCATCGGCGACGCGCTGGACGGGCTGCCGGGCAAGGCCACCCGCGAGCCGGTGTTCGGCCTGCCCGCCAAGTGGGTGCCGATCGAGCTGCAGCGGCAGGCGGAGATGTCCGGCGCGACCGTCGTCGACCGGTCCTCGGTCATCACCACCCACCTGGCCGAGGTGGTGCGGCAGAACTCCGCCGAGCTGCTGGGCCGCGAGGACGTGCGGCTGCTGGTGGAGATGGTCCGCCGCAGCCACCCGATCGTCGTCGAGGAGCTCACGCCGGCGCTGCTCACCCTCGGCGAGGTGCAGCGGGTGCTGCACGCGCTGCTGGCCGAGAACGTCTCCATCCGCGACCTGGTGCGCATCTTCGAGGCGCTCTCGGTGCGGGCGAAGACGTCGACCGACCTCGACGGCCTGGTCGAGGCGGTGCGGGCGTCGCTCGGCGCGGCGATCAGCCACCCGTACGTCACGCCCGACGAGCGGCTGTACGTCCTGACCCTGGAGCCGGCGTTCGAGCAGCGGCTGCTCGAGGCGGTGCGGCAGAGCGAGGCCGGCCAGGTGCTGGCCCTCGACGCCGGGTCGGTCGACGCCCTCGTCACCGGGTGCACCGGCATGCTCGAGGAGGCCGAACGCCACGGCTTCTCCCCCGTGCTCGTGTGCTCCCCCCAGGTCCGGGCGGCGCTGTCCCGCCTGATGCGCCAGGTCCTGCCCCGGCTGCCGGTGATCTCCTACTCGGAGGTCTCCCGGACGGCCCAGATCGAGTCCTTGGGAGTGGTGAGCGGTGCCGTTGCCATCCGTTGAGGCCGCCACGCGGGAAGCCGCCGTCGCCGCCGCCCGCGAGCAGTACGGGCCGTCGGCGCGCGTCGTGGGCGTCCGCAAGGTCCGCTCCGGCGGCGTGATGGGCTTCTTCGCCACCGAGCGGTACGTCGCCGAGGTCGAGCTGCCGGAGGACGACGAGCCGGCCGGCCGCCGCGCCCGCCCGCGGCACGACGCCGCCATGCGCCGCGAGCCCGCGCCGCTGTCGCAGTCGGCCCGCCGGATCGAGGAGGCGCTGCGCCGCGACGAGCTCGCCGGCGGCTCCGCCCGCGACGTCTGGCGCGAGCACGAGGAGCGGCGGGCCCGCACCCGGACCGCTCCCGCGGCGCGCCCCGCCGTGCGCTACGACGACGACCTGCCCGACCCGGTCGACGAGCTCGCCGGCCTCCTCGGCGGCGGCGCCGAGCCGGAGCTGGACGTCTACTCGCGCACCGCGGCCGCCCGCCCCGGCGCCGGTGGCGGGTCCGCCCGGTCGGCCGCCCTGCGGTCCGCCGCGGCCCGGACGACCGCCGCGCGCTCGACCACCCCCCGCACCGCCGCCGCGGCCCCCGGGGTCGCGGACGCGCTCCGGGCCGCGGCGCCGCGTCCGGCCGCCGGCCGCCCGGCCGCCCGGCCGCCGGCGACCCCGGTGGCCGAGCCGGCCCCCGCCGGGCCGTCGCTGTTCACCGCCGCGCTCGCGCAGGTGGTGGCCGGCGACCGCGAGGTCCGCGAGGCCGTCGACGTGGCGGTGGCCCAGGCCGAGCCGCAGGGGCTCGCCCGCGCCCTCGGCCGGCAGGAGCGGCCCTCGGCGGCCGCGCTGCTGCGCACCCCGGCCGCTCCGGCGGCGCCGGTGATGGGGCTGGCCGACGCCCTGGCCGCGGCCCAGGCGGCGCCGCGCCCGGCGCCGGCCCCGGCTCCTGCGCCTGTTCCCGCTGCTGCCGCTCCGGCGCCGGCTCCTGCTCCGGTGGCCGCTGTCGAGCCCGAGCCGGTCGCCGTCGCCCCGGAGCCGGTGGTCGCGCAGCAGCCGGTGGTGGCGCCGCAGCCCGTCGCTGCCGCGCAGCCGGTCGCGGCTCCGGAGCCGGTGTCCGTGGTGCCCGAGCCCGCCGTCGTGGTGCCCGAGCCCGTCGCCGTGGTGCCCGAGCCCGCCGTCGTGGTGCCCGAGCCCGCCGCCGTGGTGCCCGAGCCCGTCGCCGTGGTGCCCGAGCCCGTCGCCGTGGTGCCCGAGCCCGTCGCCGTCGTGCCCGAGCCGGAGCCGGTGCCCCCGGCGCCGGCCCCGGTGGTCGCGCCCGCGCCGGCCGCCCCCGTCGCCCTCTTCCCCGTCGCGGAGCCGGTGACCGCCGCCGTCGACATGTGGGCCGAGCCCGCCGCGGTGCGCCCGCAGCCGCTGGCCCCGCGGCCGGTCGTCGTCCCGCTGGTCGTGGAGCCGGTGCCGCTGCCCGACGTCGTGCAGCTGCGGCCCCGCGCGGTGGTCGTGCCGGAGCTGCCCGAGGTGGAGCTGCCGGTGCAGGAGCAGGTCGCCGAGCCGGTCGACGTCCCGACGCCCGTCGTCCCCGAGTGGATGAGCGAGCCGGAGCTGACCGCCGGCCCGGCGTCGCTGCGCGAGGAGGCCATCGCCGAGGTGCTGCGCGCCGCGCTGGCGCACGACACCTCCGACGACGTCCTCACCGACATCCTGCGCGGGGTGCTGTCGAGCACCTCCGCCGGTCGCCGGCCGGCCGTTCCGGCCTACGCCACCCGCACCGACCAGCTGGCGTGGGTCGACGCCGCCGCGGAGTCCGACGAGTGGGAGGTCGACACCCAGGTGCTGGCGCCCACCGCCAGCGACCCGGCCCCGATGCCGCTCGACGCCACCGCCGTCCTCCCGCCGCTGTCGCTGCTCCCGCCGCCCACCCCCGGCACGCAGCTGGCCGTGCCGCCGCTGCTGTCCCGCCCGCCCGTGCCGCCGCCGCGGCGCCGTCCGCCGGTGCCGGGCCAGTCGGTGGCCCGGGTGGCCTCCTCGCGGGCCGGCCTGGCCACGGTGACCCCGCTGCCGGCCCGCCCGGGCAGCACCTGGCACTCGGGCAACCCGGTCGTGGTCACCTCGGTGCGCGAGCGCCCGGCCACCGGGGTCGTCCCGTCCGGCCGCGAGCTGGTCGACCCGCGCATGGTCGAGGCCGCGAACACTGTCTCGCGGCTGCGCGCGCTCGGCGTCCCCGAGGACCTGCTCGGCGGCGGCTTCGCCGGCGAGGTGGCCGCCCAGGGCACCTACGCGGCGCTGACCCGCGCCCTGTCGGCCGCGCTCCCGACCGCGCCGGCCGCTCCCACCGGCCCCGGTGAGGTGCTGCTCGTGGTCGGGCCCGGCGTGGAGACCCTCGCCGCCGCCCGCTCGCTCGCGGCGTCGCTGCGCCTGGACGGCGACCGCCTCCAGTGGGCCACCCGCGGCGACCTCGCCTCGCTCGCGCCCGAGGCCAGCCGGATCTCCTCGGTCGACACCGCGCTCGAGCGCAAGCAGCAGGCCGCGAACGCCGGCACCCTCACCATCGTCGCCGTCGACGCACCGCTGCGCGCCTCCGGTCGCACCTGGCTCGAGCAGATGCTGGCGATCTGGTCGCCGACGGCGGTGTGGGCGGTCGTCGAGGCCACCCGCAAGCCCGAGGACGTCGGCCCGTGGCTGGACGCGCTGCCCCGCGTGGACGCGCTGATGGTGCAGGACACCGACCTCACCGCCGACCCGGCCGCGGTGCTCGGCCGCGCGACGGCGCCGGTCGCCCTGCTCGACGGGGTGCGGGCCACCGCCCACCGCTGGGCGTCGCTGCTCTGCGAGCGGCTGGAGACCGCTGAGGCATGAGCCCGCTGCGCTGGGACGTCCTCGTGGTGGGGTTCGTGCTGGCCCTGCCGGTGCTCGGCCTCGGCCTCCGGGGCGACCTGTCCGCCGACGAGGTGGCCGGCCGGCTGCCCTGGTGCCTGCTGGCCGGGTGGGTCGTGGTGGCGCTGCTGCGCTGGGCGACCACGCCGCCTCCGCAGCCGCGGGGGAAGCGGCCGGACGCGGCGTCGTCGTCGTCCGGGGCGGAGGAGTCGGCTCCGGTCCCGTGACCGGGGCCCGGAGTTCCATTGCCGGGGTTCCTCGTGCACGGCCGGCGCTGCAGTGCACGCACTGCACGGGGAACGCCGGCAATGGTGGGCCGGATCGGCCGTCCACAGACGGCCCCGTCGTCCACGGATCCGCGTCCCGGGGCCTCTGCCGGCTGCCCCGCCGTGACGCTCGGCGGGTGGAACCACGGCTGCCCGGTGACCTCGTCCTCCGCCGCTCGCTCGTCGCCGCCGGCTGGAGCGACGACGAGCTCGCCCGCTCGCGGCGCGCCCGCCGCCTCACCCGCCTGCGCCGGGGCGCGTACGTGACCGGGGAGCTGCCGACCGACGTCGTGGAGCGGCACCGCCTGCTGATTCGGGCGACGTTGGCCTCGCTGCGCCGCCCCGCGGTGCTCAGCCACCAGTCGGCCGCGGTGCTCCACGACTGGACGCTGTGGGGCGTCCACCTCGACCGCGTGCACGTCACCCGGCAGCCACCGGCCTCGAGCGAGGTCGGGACGACACTGCGCTCCCACGTCGCCCGGCTGTCCGAGAAGGACGTCGTCGAGGTGGACGGCATCCCGGTGACCGATCCGGTGCGCACGGCCCTGGACCTCGCGCGGTCCCTGCCGGTCGAGCCCGCGGTCGTCGCCCTGGACGGCGCGCTCTACCGGCGGGCACTGGCGGACGACGACCTGGTGGCCCGCCTGCCCGGGATCGCCGGCACCCGCGGCAGCCGCTCCGCGGCACGGGCGGTGGCCCTCGCCGACCGGCGCAGCGAGAGCGTCGGCGAGTCCCGCAGCCGGCTGGTGCTGCTCCGCGCCGGCCTGGCACCCAGCACGTTGCAGCTGCCGGTGCACGACCCCGCCGGCCGGTTCCTGGGCCGGGCCGACTTCGCCTGGGAAGCCGAGCGGCTGCTCGGGGAGTTCGACGGGCGGGTCAAGTACGGCCGGCTGCTGCGGCCGGGCCTGTCCCCCGGTGACGCGGTGTTCGAGGAGAAGCTCCGGGAGGACGCCCTGCGGGAGGCGGGCTGGGGCGTCGTCCGCTGGACGTGGGCCGACATCGGCCGGCCCGGAGTGCTCGCCGAGCGCGTCCGCCGCGGTCTGCTCCGGCGGCGGTGACCGGAGTGCCGGGGTTCCTCGTGCACGGCCGGTGCCGCAGCACCGGCAGTGCACGAGGAACGCCCGCGACGGCGGCTCAGACCGGGAGGTCCTCCAGCATCTCCGTGACCAGCGCCGCGATCGCCGAGCGCTCCGACCGGGTCAGGGTCACGTGTGCGAACAGAGGGTGGCCCTTCAACGCCTCGATCACCGCGGTCACGCCGTCGTGCCGGCCCACCCGCAGGTTGTCGCGCTGGGCGACGTCGTGGGTGAGCACCACCCGCGAGCCCGAGCCCAGCCGCGACAGCACGGTCAGCAGCACCCCGCGCTCCAGCGACTGGGCCTCGTCGACGATCACGAACGAGTCGTGCAGCGACCGGCCACGGATGTGGGTCAGCGGCAGCACCTCGATGAGGTCGCGGGCGGCGATCTCCTCGAGCACCTCGCGGGAGACCAGCGCGCCGAGGGTGTCGTAGACGGCCTGCGCCCAGGGCGACATCTTCTCGCCCTCGCTCCCGGGCAGGTAGCCGAGCTCCTGCCCGCCCACGGCGTACAGCGGCCGGAAGACGACGACCTTCTTGTGCGCCCGCCGCTCCATCACCGACTCGAGGCCCGCGCACAGCGCCAGCGCCGACTTGCCGGTGCCGGCCCGCCCGCCGAGGGAGACGATGCCGATCTCCGGGTCCAGCAGCAGGTCCAGCGCGACCCGCTGCTCGGCCGACCGCCCGTGCAGCCCGAAGGCCTCGCGGTCGCCGCGCACCAGCCGCACCTGCTTGTCGGGGGTGACCCGCCCCAGCGCCGATCCGCGCGAGGACAGCAGCACCAGCCCGGTGTGCGCCGGCAGCTCCGCCGCGCTGGGCACGAACACCTCGCCGTCCTCGTACAGGGCGGAGAGCTCGGCGTCGTCGAGGGACAGCTCGGCCATCCCCGTCCAGCCGGCGTCGACGGCCTCCACCACCCGGTACTCGTCGGTGTCCAGCCCGACGGCGGCGGCCTTGACCCGCAGCGGGACGTCCTTGGTGATCAGGCAGACGTCGCGCCCCTCGGCCCGCAGGTTCAGCGCGACGACCATGATCCGGCTGTCGTTGCTGTCGTTGCGGAAACCGGCGGGCAGCACGCCCGGGTCGCTGTGGTTGAGCTCGACGTGCAGGGTGCCGCCCTCGTCGCCGACCGGCACCGGCGCGTCGAGGCGGCCGTGCGCCATCCGCAGGTCGTCGAGGAAGCGCAGCGCCTGCCGCGCGAACCAGCCCAGCTCGGGGTGGTGCCGCTTGTCCTCCAGCTCCCCGATCACGACGAGCGGGAGCACCACGTCGGAGTCGCCGAAGCGCCGCAGCGCGCCGGGGTCGGACAGCAGGACGGAGGTGTCGAGGACGAACGTACGGCGAGTGCTCACGAGTCGACTCCCGTGGGGCGCTGGGCGCACCCCGGCTCGAAGGTGACCGGGCCCCGGCGCGAGGGCCGGGGCCCGGCCCCCCTGGTCGACGAACTGTGTCGCACCAACCGGGCCTCCCGTGGACGCCGGGGCGGGCCCGTCGTCCACCCCGGACGCTAGGCCCGGGAGGTGACAGGAACGTGTCCGGAGAGCCACGTGTCCTCCGATCGGAGCACCACGTGCACCGCCCGTCCCACCGGGAGGGGGACGCTCGGCGGGCAGCCGGGCCTACCCCTGCCGGCGATCCCCCCGCGGCCGCAGCGCCACCAGCGCCCACAGCACGGGGACGGCGAGCACCGGCCACTGCACCGTCAGATCCCCGACCCAGAGCAGGCCGGCCACCAGCAGCACGGCCAGCCAGGCCGCCGTCCAGAGCCCGAGCAGCCGGGCCTCCCGCGGAGCGTGACGTGCCACGACTCAGGCGGCGGCCAGCTCGGCGGTGACCCCCGCCGGCGTCAGCGGCTCGTCGAGCAGCCGGAGGAACCGGTCGGCCACCGGCTGCCCGGCCGGCCGCGCGGCCAGCCAGCGGCGCAGCAGGTCGAACCCCTCCACGTAGGTCGTGATGTAGGCCCGCCACAGCGGGTGGGTGAGGAAGCGCAGCTGCTGGCGGGCGCGGTCGGCGCTGACCAGCGACCACCGCTGGAGGTGGGCCACCACCTCGTCGGCGTCGGCACCGCGGTCGTGCAGCAGGATCGCGGCGTCCTGCCGGACGCGGTTCAGCGGCGCGGCGGCCGCCGCGATCCGCTCGGCGAGCCCGCCGTCGAAGCGCAGCCCGAGGTCGGCGAGGACGTCGGCCGCCCAGCTCCCCCACCCGTCGCCGACCGACGCCTCCACGCCGAGGTCGGCCAGCCCCTCGGCCATCAGGCACTCGGGGGTGTTGACCAGGAAGACGGTGTGCTCGAGCCGCGCCGAGCGCTCGACCAGGCCCATCTCCTTGCGGCAGTGCTCGGTGTGGTGGCCGGGGTAGGCCTCGTGCGCGACCAGGTGCGGCAGCTGGCTGAGCCGGTGCGGCAGGTCGGCGTTGATGGCGACCCGCGACCGGTAGTCGCCCTCGTAGTAGTTGAAGCCCGACCAGGGCTTGTCGGTGACCACCTCGTAGCGGACCGTCTCGACGTCGGGCAGCCCGTAGGAGTCGCGCACCCGGTCGCGCAGCGCGCTGGACAGCGCGTGCACCGCGGCCTCCAGCCGGGCCGGCGGGCACTCCTCCCGGCGCCGGTGGACGGCGTAGCGCTCGGCCAGCGTGCCGCTGCCGGGCAGCAGCTCCTCCAGGGCGGCGTGCGCGGCCGCGTACTCGGCCGGGTCGCCGAGGGCCACCTCGACCTGGAAGTAGCCGGCGACCTCGTCGAGGTAGCCGACCGGCTCGCCGCTCATCTTGCGGGCGCTGCACTCCAGGCCGGTCAGCTGGCCGCGGAGGAACGCGGTGCGGTCGGCCGGCAGCCCCGCCGCGTCGAGCTCGCGGAGCAGGCCGCGGGCCTGGTCGCGCAGCCCCTGCGGGGTGGGCGCGGGCTCGCTCTCCACCTCGGCCCGGATGCGCTTGTCGCCGGTGTAGGCGTCGACGAAGCCGCTCTCCAGCCGGTCGAAGCGCAGGCCCAGCCGCACGTACTCGAGGGGGAGGTCCACCGCGCCGGCCGCCATGGGCCCGAGTCTCTCAGCCGCCGAAACGGCGGTGCCGGGCGGCGTAGGCACGCAGCGCGCGGAGGAAGTCCACCCGGCGGAACTCCGGCCAGTAGACGTCGGTGAAGTAGAACTCCGAGTGCGCGGTCTGCCACAGCAGGAACCCCGACAGGCGCTGCTCGCCGCTGGTGCGGATGACCAGGTCGGGGTCGGGCTGGCCGCGGGTGTAGAGGTGCTCGGCGATGTGCTCGACGTCCAGCGAGCCGACCAGCTCCTCCAGCGTCGTCCCGCGCTCGGCGTGCTCGGCCAGCAGCGACCGGACGGCGTCGGCGATCTCCCGCCGCCCGCCGTAGCCGATGGCGAGGTTGACCGTGGCCCCCGGCCGGCCCCGGGTGGCCTCCTCGGCCTGCTTGAGGACGGCGACGGTCTCGGCCGGCAGCAGCTCCAGCGCGCCCATCGGGCGCAGCTGCCAGCGGCGGTCGGGGGCGGCGAGATCCTCCACGACGCCCTCGATGATCCGCATCAGCGGGGTCAGCTCCGGCTCGGGCCGGGAGAGGTTGTCGGTGGACAGCAGGAAGAGGGTGACCACCTCGACGCCGGCCTCGTCGCACCAGCCGAGGAAGGAGGCGATCCGGTCCGCGCCGCGGCGGTGCCCGGCGTTGGGGTCCTCCAGGCCGATCGACCGCGCCCACCGCCGGTTGCCGTCGACGATGGCGCCGACGTGCCGCGGGATGTCGGCCCCGACGAGGGCGCGCGCCAGGCGCCGCTCGTAGACCTCGGTGAGGACGTCGCGCACGAACTGACGGGCCCCCACGGAGGCCACCCTAGGCCCCCGCGGGACGCAGCGAACCGCACCGTCCGGGGTGTCCCGCGCGAGCCGCGCGTACCACCGGCATCAGCCCAGCTGAGCGGCGACCAGCGGCTCCAGCGTGATCCCGGGGTGGCGCTGCTGCAGCATCCGCAGGACCCACTTGTCGGGGAACAGCGCGAGCAGCTCGCCGTCCCCGCGCTGGAGCACCTCCACCCCCGAGGCCGAGGCGACCAGCGGCGCCGAGGCCTCGTCGGTGCGCAGCGCCAGGGTGTAGCCGAGGCGCTCCAGCGACACCGGGGCGGAGAACTCGTGCTCCATCCGGTGCGCGGCCACCTCGAACTGCATCGGCCCGACGACGGCGAACACCGGCGCCCCGTCGCCGCGGCGGTCCGACCGCAGCACCTGGACCACGCCCTCGGAGTCCAGCTGCTCGATGCCCTTGCGGAACTGCTTGTGCTTCGCCGTCTCCAGGCTGCGGGCGACGGCGAAGTGCTCGGGAGCGAAGGTCGTCAGCGGCGGGTAGGTCACCGGCTTGTCGCTGTAGAGCGAGTCGCCCACGCCCAGCGCCGAGGCGTTCACCAGGCCGACGACGTCGCCCGGGAAGGCCAGGTCGATGCTCTCGCGCTCGCGGCCGAACACGTGCTGGGCGTACTTGGTGGTGAACGGCCGGCCGGTGCGCCCGTGGGTGACGACCATCCCGCGCTCGAAGACGCCGCTGCAGACGCGGATGTAGGCCAGCCGGTCGCGGTGGGCGGAGTCCATGCCCGACTGGACCTTGAAGACGAACGCGCTGAAGGGCTCGTCGACGGGGTGCAGCGCCCCCTCGGCGTCCGGGCGGCCCGAGGGCGCCGGCGCGAGGTCGACCAGGGCGTCCAGCAGCATGCCGACGCCGAAGTTGGAGACGGCGGAGGCGAACAGCACCGGGGTGGTGACGCCGGACAGGAACAGCGACTGCTCGTGCGCGGCGCCCGTGGCCTCCAGCAGCTCCGACTCCTCGACCGCCCGCGACCAGTCCCCGCCCTCGCGGGCCGCGGCCGCGTCGGCGGGCAGGACCTCCTCGGGGGCGATGGTGGCGCCGCCGGCGGTGCGGGTGAAGCGGCGGTAGGTGCCGTCGCGGCGGTCGAGCACGCCGCGGAAGTCGCCGGCGATGCCCACCGGCCAGGTCAGCGGGGTCGGGGTCAGGCCGGTGCGCTCGCTGATCTCGTCCATCAGCTCGAGGGCGTCCTTGCCGGGCCGGTCCCACTTGTTCACCACCGTGATGACCGGGATCCCGCGGTGCCGGCAGACGGCGAACAGCTTCATCGTCTGCGCCTCGAGGCCCTTGGCCGCGTCGATGAGCATCACGGCGGCGTCGACGGCGGTGAGCACCCGGTAGGTGTCCTCGGAGAAGTCGGCGTGCCCCGGGGTGTCCAGCAGGTTGACGACGGCGCCGCGGTAGCCGAACTGCAGGGCCGCCGAGGTGATGGAGATGCCGCGGTCACGCTCCATGTCCATCCAGTCCGACACCGTGCCGCGCCGGCCGCCCTTGCCGTGCACCGCGCCGGCCTGGCCGATGACCCGCGCGTGCAGGGCCAGGGCCTCGGTCAGGGTGGACTTGCCGGCGTCGGGGTGGCTGATGACGGCGAAGGTGCGGCGGCGGGCGGCCTCGGCGCGCGCCGTCCCCTCCCTGTCGCCGGCGGGGTCGACGGCGGCGTCGACGGCGGTCTGGCTGGCCCTCACAGGGGGTTCTCCTCAGTGCGCGCGCAGGGGATCCCGCGCAGGTACGGATGCCGGTGGACCCGCCAGGCGGAGCGTCGCCCTGCCGGGACATCCCCCCGCAGGACCGGCTCGACGCCGATCGGGCCCTCCCCCCGACCAACCGGCGCGGCCGGCGGGGTGTTCCGGAACGCTAGCCCGCCGCTCCCGGCTCCAGCAGCAGCACCGGGATCCGCCTGCGGGTGCGGCTCTGGTAGCCGACGTAGGAGGGGAAGACGGTGCAGGCGCGCGACCACCAGGCGGCCCGCTCGGCACCGGTGACCTCACGGGCGCGCAGGGCGAGCACCCGGTCGCCGTCGCGCAGGGTCACCTCGGGGTCCGCCAGCGCGTTGGCGTACCAGTCCGGGTGCCGGTCGGCTCCCCGCGCCGAGGCCACCGCGGCGTAGACGCCGCCGTGGGCGACCCGCATCAGCGGCGTCTTGCGCACCGCCCCGGTGCGCGCCCCGCGCGTCGTGAGGACGACGACCGCCCGGCCGCCGAGGGCGACCCCGCTGCGCTCGATGAGCGCCACCTCGTCGCGCACCCACGGCACGCTGCTGGGCAGGTAGCCGGCGTCGGTCCCCATGCCCCGAGTGTCCCTCCCCGCGCCGCCGGGGACCCCGCGCACTGACAGGCAGTTCACAGTCGACCGGCCGTGCGGGCCGACCTACGCCTCCGTAACCTCGGACCATGAGCGGTGCACCCGAGGAACGCGAACCGATCCGGGTGGAGGCAGACAGCGCCGAGATCGAGGCCCCGCGCGGTCAGGCCCTCACCGCCGTCCGCGAGGAGGGCGAGCGGGTCCAGCGGGAGTGGACGGCGTCGGACTTCGCCGACGAGGACTGGGACCACCCCGACACCCGCCCCCGGATGCGCGGCTGGCTGCACCTGTTCGCGTTCTTCGGCGCGATCGCCGCCGGCGCCGTCCTCATCCCGCTGGCCGCGGTGCAGGGCGCCCGGGCCGGCTTCTCCGTCGCGGTCTACTGCCTCACCATCTGCGGGCTGTTCGGCATCAGCGCGCTCTATCACCGCCGCCGCTGGTCACCCCGCGGCTGGAAGGTGATGAAGCGGCTCGACCACTCGATGATCTTCCTGTTCATCGCGGGCACGTACACGCCCTTCTCGCTGCTGGCGGTCGACCAGCCGCTGGGGTACTGGATCCTCGCCGGGGTCTGGGCCGGCGCGCTGGCCGGCGTCTGCCTGAAGCTGACCTGGCCGACCGCGCCGCGCTGGCTGGGCGTGCCGCTCTACGTGGGCCTGGGCTGGGTCGCGGTCTTCATCCTCACCGACATCCTGCACATCGCCGGGGTGGCCTCGCTGGTGCTGCTCGCGGTCGGCGGCGTGCTCTACACGCTCGGCGGCGTGGCGTACGCGATCAAGAAGCCCAACCCGTGGCCCGGGGTGTTCGGCTACCACGAGGTGTTCCACGCGATGACGATCGTGGCGGCGATCTGCCACTACATCGCGGTGTACTTCGCGGTCTACAACTCCCCGTTCCTGGGCTGAGCCGCCCGGTTCAGGAGAACGGCGGACGCTCGTCGGCGCGCGCCGACACCCGGCCGGCGGCCCGCCAGGCCCGGGCGACGACGTCGCGGTCGGCGTCGGTCACCAGGTTGCCCATGACGCGCAGCGCCACGGTCATCAGCCCCCGCGAGCGCATGCCCACCGGCCCGGCCGCCGGGAGCAGCCGCGGCAGGGTCAGCAGCCCGGCCAGCCGCCGGGCGATGGAGAACGCCTCGCCGTAGTGCCGGCGCAGCGTGGCCGGCCAGGCGGCCGACCAGTCCGGCTCGGTCAGCATCGCGGCGATCGTGCGGCCGGTCTCCAGGCCGTAGTCGATGCCCTCGCCGTTCAGCGGGTTCACGCAGCCGGCGGCGTCCCCGACCAGTGCCCAGTTCCGGCCCGCCACCCCCGAGACCGCGCCGCCCATGGGCAGCAGCGCCGACGCCGGGGCGCGCACCGGACCTTCCAGCTGCCAGTCCTCGCGGCGGGCGGCGGCGTAGGCGTCCATGACCGCCCGCAGCTGCACCCCGGCCGGACGGCGGGCGGTGGCCAGCGTGCCGACGCCGATGTTCACCTCGCCGGCCTCGGCGCCCAGCGGGAAGACCCAGCCGTAGCCGGACAGCAGCTCGTCCTCCGCGCCGCGCAGCTCCAGGTGCGAGGAGATCCACTCGTCGCCGGCCCGGCCGGAGGTCACGTACCCGCGGGCGGCGACCCCGTAGGCGGTGTCCCGGTGCCACTGGCGGCCCAGCACCCGGCCCAGCGGGCTGCGGACCCCGTCGGCGACGACCAGCCGGTTGCAGCGCACGGTCGCCCGCACGTCGCCGTCGAGCTCGAAGACGACGCCGGTCACCCGGTCGCCGTCGCGGACGACGTCCACCGCCCGCGCGCCGTCCAGCGGCGTGGCGCCGTCGGCGAGCGCGCGGTCGCGGATGCGGGCGTCGAGCTCGGTGCGCGGCACCGCGCTGCCGTGGTCGGGGAACTCCCCGCCGGGCCAGGGCAGCTCCCACGTCCGGCCGAAGCCGGCGGCGCGCAGGCCGCGGTTGCGCGCCCGGCCCCGCGCGAAGTCGCCCAGGCCCAGCAGGTCCAGCTCGGCGATCGCCCGGGGCGTCAGGCCGTCGCCGCAGGTCTTGTCGCGCGGGAAGACGGCGGCGTCGGCCAGCAGCACCTCGCGTCCGGCGCGGGCCGCCCACGCCGCGGCCGCCGCGCCCGCGGGGCCGGCGCCGACGACGAGGACGTCGGTGACGGCCGGGGGGACGACGGTGCTGGTCACCGGCCCAGTGTCCCCGAGCCGCGACGCGGGCCGGCGCCCCGTCACCCGAACAGCGGGAACCGTGCCGCCGCCGACCCCAGCGCCGCCCGGTCGGTGTCGGACAGCGGTTCCCGGCCGGTGCCGCGGCGGGCGGCGGTGACGTCGTCCCAGCCCGGCGGCAGCGGCGCGCCGAGCAGCCCCTCGAGCACCCGGCGGACCTCCCGCAGCGGCCCCCCGGCCGGGCCCGGCCGGTCCAGGTGCGCCACGAGGTCGAGGTGGTGGACGGCGGCCTCGACGACCAGCGTGGACAGCAGGTCGTCGACGGTCAGGACCCGGCCCTGGGTGCGCACCGGGTCCCGGCCGCCGACCCGGCCCGCGGCCACCAGCACCGCCGCCGTCGTCCCCGCGTACTCCTCGGCCAGGTCGCCCAGCCAGAGGCCACTGGCCAGCGTGCGGGTGCGACGCAGCGCCTCGTCGTCGTCCGGATCGGGCGACCGCCACGCCCGCCAGTAGGTGACGGCGTCGGTGTCGGCCGGCCCCTCGGCGGGGGTGGCCAGCGCGACCAGCGCGCGGCGGGCATCACCGAGCAGGTGGAACGCCAGGTCGGTGACCGCCCAGCCGCGGCAGCCGGTGGGCGCCCAGTCCTGCCGCGCGGTCGCCAGCTGGTACAGCTCCTCGCCCAGCTCGGCGAACGCGGTGCGCAGCAGGTCGGGGGGCGTCATGCCCGCAGCGTGCCTCAGTCCGGCTGCGGCCCGCGCGCCCGCACCTCCTCGACCGAGGCCATGGCCGCCCGGAGCTCGGCCAGCCAGTCCTCGGCGTGCCGGCCGACCAGCCGCACGGCCCAGGCCAGCGCCTCGGAGCGGGACCGGGCGACGCCGGCGTCGACCAGGGTGTCGAGCACCAGGCGCTCGGGCTGCCGCAGCCGGGTCATGACCGGCACGGACAGCGTGGTGAACAGCTCGCGGGTCTCCCCGCAGGCGGCTCCCCAGGCGACGGACCGGCCGTACCGCGCCTGGGCGGCGTCGGCGATCGCCATGCGCTGGGCGCGGGTCTCCTCCCGGAAGCGGGAGATGCGGCCGGCGCGGGCGGCGGCGGGGTCGCCGTCCCCGGCGTCGGGCTCGGCGAGCGTGCCGACGACGGTGATCTCGTCGCGGTCCACGGTGAGCTCGACCGGGCCGGTGAACCAGCCCTCGGGCAGCCGGCCGGCGAACCAGCCGGCGACCTCCGCGCGGTCGACGGGCGGCGCCTCCGGGGCGCGGCCGCGGGCCCGGCCGGCACCGCGACCGAAGGGCAGATCGGCGAAACGGGATGCGTACACGGTGGCCTCCTCGCCAGCGTTGATTACACGCTTACACGTTAGGCCTGCAATCATCGAACCGCAGCCGTCGGGCGTCCGCTCTCAGCGGACACACCCCCTCACGGCACGGCCGGCAGCTCCTCAGCGCCCGGCGCGCTCCTGCTCGGCGAGGAAGGCCACCACCTCCCGGCGGCCGCGCCGGCTCAGCCCGGCCCCGACGTGCCCGCGCCTCGGCAACCGGACGACCCGGCAGTCGGCGAGGAGGCCGGCCGTCTCCTCCACGACGGCCGGCGGGAAGGCGCGGTCGCGCCCCCCGGCGACCACCAGCACGGGTGCGGTGATCCGGGGCAGCACCGGCCGCGCGTCGAACCCCTGCTCGGCCCGGCCCTCGACGAGGAGGTCCCCCGGCGGGACGCCTCCCGCGATCTCGTCGAACATCGCGCGGCCCAGCACGGGCGCGAGCAGCCGGCGGACCGGACTCAGCGCCCGGCCGGGCACCAGGTACTCCGCGATCACCACCCCCAGGCCCGTCCGGTCACCCCGCGACGCGGCGACGGCCCAGCGGAGGTCGGCGTCCTGCACCCAGTCGCTGAGCCGCGCCGCCGCCCCGATCAGGACGACGCTGCCCACGCGTCCGGGATGCCGCGCCGCCAGGTGCTGGGCGATGAGCCCGCCGTAGGACATGCCCACCACGGCGTCGACGCGGCCGCCGAGCTCGTCGCGGATGACGTCGGCGACGTCGTCGGCCATGTCGGCGATCGTGTGACCGGCGGGCATGTTCCGCCGCCGGACGAGGACCCACACCGCGTAGCCGGCGTCCACGTAGGGCCGGTACATGCCGCCGGACCACCGGAGCGAGCGCGGCGACGGCGGCACACCTCCCGGCCCGCCCGGCAGGAAGACCAGGCTCCTCGGCCCGTCACCCCACCGCAGGTAGGGCATCCCGTTGCCCGACGTGCCGGCCTCCACGGCCTGCGCCGACGTCGCAGTGGTCATCCGGCCCACCTCCGCCGCGAGCGTGTCAGGACGCCACGGACGACGGCAGGGTCAAACGGGCCTGGACCGGCCTGAGTCCATGGTCCATACTCAGAACCATGGCACTCCAGGACGCGCTCGCCCTCGTCGGCGACCGCTGGGCCCTGCTCGTCGTCCGCGAGGTGGCGCTCGGCGTCCGCCGGTTCTCCGACCTCCAGGCGTCCACCGGCGCTCCGCGGTCGGTGCTGGCCGAGCGGCTGCGGCGCCTGGTCGCCGCCGGCGTCCTCGACCGGTCCGAGTACGTGCTGCCCGGCGCCCGCGCGCGCCAGGAGTACCGGCTGACCCCCGCCGGCCTGGACCTGCTGCCCGTGCTGGCCGCCTTCTCCGACTGGGCGGCCCGGCACCTGCCCGACGACCGCCCCGCCGACGTGACCTACCGGCACGGCGGCTGCGGAGGCCACGTGGGCGCACACCTGGTGTGCGACTGCGGGGCCGACCTCACCCCCGGCGACCGACTGGTCGCCTCCGTCCTCCGGGAGGAACCGCGATGAGCACCCTGCCCCGCACCACCGACGCCACCTTCGCCGCCGACGTCCTGGCCAGCGACGTGCCCGTCCTGGTCGAGTTCACCGCCGACTGGTGCCCGCCGTGCCGCATGGTCGCCCCGGTGCTGGAGCAGATCGCCGCCGAGGAGGCCGGCCGGCTGCGCGTCGTCCAGATCGACGTCGACAGCGATCCGGAGACCGCCCGCGCCCACTCGGTGCTCGGCATGCCGACGATGACGCTCTTCCGCGCCGGCCGTCCGGTCGCCTCCATCACCGGCGCCCGCCCGCGGACGGCGATCCTCCAGGCGCTCGAGCCGCACCTCGACCCGCGGTGAGGCGCCCTTGGCAGGTCTGCACAGAGCCCGTCGTGATCATCCGGTCACACGCGCAGTAGCTCGCCAACGGGAAGCGTCGCGCTTCGGCGGTCCTGGACATCTCCCGACCTTGTCGGTCCCCGGCGTGTCGGCGGACCCTGCCGGTCATCCACCCACCCCGTACCGGAGGTTGCCATGACCCGCACCCGCTCCCGCTCCGCCCGACGGCTGGCCACCGTCGTGGGCACCGCCGCACTGGCGGTCACCACCCTCGCCGGACCTGCCGCCGCGGCGCCGTCCTGCTCGACGCCCTGGGGCTCCACGCCCGAGGTGTCCGACGCGGCGAGCACCGGCACCGTCGACGGCATCCGCGCCGGCCGGCACGCGTGCTACGACCGGCTCGTGATCGACCTCGACCTGCCCGCGGGCGTCTCCGCGGTCGGCTACGACGTCCGGTACGTGCCGACGTTCCGCGCCGACGGCTCCGGCACCGCCATCCCGCTGCGCGGCGGGGCGGACCTGCAGGTCGTGATCGACGTCCCCGCCTACGTCGACGGCCGGGCCACCTACACCCCGGCCAACCGCACCGAGGTCGTGCCCGTCAGCGGGTACGACACCTTCCGGCAGGTCGCGTGGGGTGGCTCCTACGAGGCGACGACGACCGTCGGCGTCGGCGTGCGGGCGCGGACGCCGTTCCGCACGTTCGTCGTGGGGTCCGGGGAGGACGCACGACTCGTCCTCGACGTCGCGCACACCTGGTGAGCACGCCGGCCGGCCCGGGCACCCGCCCGGGCCGGCCGGTCGGTCACTCCGGGCGCTCGTCCTCCCGCCGCGGCGGCTCGATGGCCAGCGGCGCGCGGCGGAGGGTGTCGAGCAGGTCCTGCCCGGGTCGGCGCTCCTCGACCAGCTCGGCCGGGGTGTCGGGCACTGCCACCCGCGGCTGGTCGTCCTCGTCGAAGCTGTGCGGCAGCCGCTTGAGGTGCTTGGACATCGACCGCACCAGCAGCGCCGTGGCGATGAGCAGCACCACCAGCAGGAGCAGGCCCAGCGGGCCCGACTTGCCGACGTCCTCCGGCAGCTGCTCGCTCGCGGCCCAGACGATCATCGGACGCCCACCTCGCTGCGGATGCCGGCGAACAGGTCGTCCTCCGGCGTCGGGGAGTCGACCAGCGACCGGGCGAGCTCGTAGTCCTCGGTCGGCCACACCCGCTGCTGGACCTCCAGCGGGCAGGCGAACCAGCGGCCCTCGGGGTCGATCTGGGTGGCGTGCGCGATGAGCGCGGCGTCGCGGACGGCGAAGTACTCGGCGCACGGCACCTTCGTCGTCACCCGGTGGCTGATGTCGTGCTCCGGATCCCAGTTGGCCAGCCACTCGGTGTAGGGCGACTCGGCGCCCGAGGCCAGGATCGCCTCGTGCAGCGCCCGCGTGCGGGGCAGCGTGAAGCTCATGTGGTAGTAGAGCTTGCTCGGCTGCCAGGGCTCGCCGAGCTCCGGATAGCGATCGGGATCGCCCGCGGCCTCGAACGCGTGCACCGAGATCTCGTGGGTCTTGATGTGGTCGGGGTGCGGATAGCCGCCGCGCTCGTCGTAGGTGGTGATCACCTGCGGCCGGAACCGGCGGATCAGCTCGACCAGCGGCGCGGCCGCCTCCTCCACCGGCACGAGGGCGAAGCAGCCCTCGGGCAGCGGCGGCAGCGGGTCGCCCTCGGGCAGCCCGGAGTCGACGAAGCCGAGGAACTCCTGCTCGATGCCGAGGATCTCCCGCGCGCGGGCCATCTCCTCGACCCGGATCTGGGGCAGGCGCTCCCACACCTCCGGCTTGTCGAGGGCAGGGTTGAGCACCGAGCCGCGCTCGCCGCCGGTGCACGTGGCCACCATGACGCGGGCGCCCTCGGCGATGTACTTGGCCATCGTCGCGGCGCCCTTGCTCGACTCGTCGTCGGGATGGGCGTGCACGGCGAGCAGCCGCAGCTGGTCTGCGTCGGTCACCCGGCCATCATCCCCCGCCTCGGGGAGGCGCCGCCGCCGTCGGGGCACACGGACGGGTGGATGTGGTGCTCGTCACCAACGGGTCGGGTACGTTCCGCATTCCCGCGGCGCTCGGCTCGGTCCGTGCACCCCTCCGCGGGCCGGTGTTAGCTTGGCCGGATCGACATCGCCGCCTCCCGACCGGGGGGCGGCTCCCCGACGTGCAGGAGTTCCACGCGTGACCACCCCCACTGAGAACGAGCAGGGCATCTGGCTGACCCAGGAGGCCCACGACCGGCTGAAGGCCGAGCTCGACCAGTTGGTGGCCGGCCGGGCGGCGATGGCCGCCGAGATCAACGCCCGCCGCGAGGAGGGCGACCTCAAGGAGAACGGTGGCTACCACGCCGCCAAGGAGGAGCAGGGCAAGCAGGAGGGCCGGATCCGCCAGCTCACCGACCTGCTCCGCAAGGCGCACGTGGGCGAGCCGCCGACCAAGGCCGACCGCGCCGCCACCGGCACGGTGATCACCATCCGCTTCCAGGGCGACGACGAGACCGAGAAGTTCCTGCTCGGCTCCCGCGAGATCGCCGGCACGACCGACCTGACGGTGTACTCCCCCGAGTCGGCGCTGGGCGCGGCGATCCTCGGCGCCGAGCCGGGCGCGACGGTGACCTACCAGGCCCCCAACGGCCGTGCCATCACCGTCGACGTCGTCGCCGTCGAGCCGTTCGTCCCCTGAGGCCGGCGTGAGCCGCACCGCGCGCTCCCGGCGGGCGGAGAACACCGGCTTCACGTGCGGCCACTGCTCGGCCCCGGTGCCGGCCAACACCGACGGGCACTACCGCAACCACTGCCCGTACTGCCTGTGGTCGCTGCACGTCGACGACCTGCCCGGTGACCGCGCCAGCGAGTGCCGCGCGCTGATGGAGCCGATCGGGCTGGTGGAGAAGTCGGGCAAGGGCTGGCAGGTGGTCCACCGCTGCACCGCGTGCGGCCACCGCCAGCCCAACCGGCTGGTCCGCGACGGCACCGCGCCCGACGACCTGGACCTGGTCCTGCAGCTCCCGTGGTTGTGAGTGGAGTGCCACGGCCGGGGCAACCCGCCCCTGGGCCACCACACCCGGGCCAGCACCCGCCCAGGCGGGCCGGGCCCGCG
>NZ_JBJGZW010000030.1:0-53897 GCF_054050695.1 Blastococcus sp. SYSU D00820 | reverse complement strand
CCCCCCCCCCCCCCCCCCCCCCCCCCCCCCCCCCCCCCCCCCCCCCCCCCCCCCCCCCCCCCCCCCCCCCCCCCCCCCCCCCCCCCCCCCCCCCCCCCCCCCCCCCCCCCCCGCCGGGGTGACCGTCGAGCGCGCCTGGGTGGGCACGTTCATGACCGCGCTGGAGATGGCCGGCTGCTCGCTCAGCGTGCTGCCGGTGGACGACGCGGTGCTGGCCCGCCTCGACGCACCGACCTCCGCCGCGGCCTGGCCGGCGGCCGGCCGCGGCCGGGTCGGTGACGACGCCGAGGTGCCCGCTCCGGAGGCCGACGAGCCGTCGGGGACGCTGCTGCCCGCGGACTCGCCGCTGCGCGCGGCGCTCACCGCGGTGGCGCACGCCCTGGAGGCGGCCGAGCCCGAGCTCACCGCGATGGACCGCGAGGTGGGCGACGGCGACCTCGGCGTGAGCCTGCGCCGGGCCGCCCGGGCGGTGCTCGCGGAGCTGGACCGGCTGCCGGGGGAGACGCCGGCGGCCACGCTGCGGGCGGTGTCGGCGCTGGTGCGGCGGGTCGTCGGCGGCACGTCGGGCCCGCTGTACGCCGTCCTCCTGCTGCGCGCGGCGACCGCGCTGGACGGCGTCGCGCAGCCCGGCCCGGCGGAGTGGGCGGCCGCCTTCACCGCGGGCGTCGAGGGCGTCACCGACCTCGGCGGGGCGCGGCCCGGCGACGCGACGATGGTGGACGCGCTGGTGCCGGCGGCCTCGTCCCTGGCCGAGCGGCTCGACCTGGGTGCCGCGGTGATCGCCGCCGAGCAGGGTGCCGCGGCCACCGCGGCGCTGCGCGCCCGGCGCGGGCGGGCGAGCTACGTGGGGGAGCGGGCGGTGGGCCGGGTCGACCCGGGCGCGCACGCGGTCGCGCTGTGGCTGGCCGCGGTGCGGGACGCGCTGACCTGAGCCGGGAGCCGTCCCGGGTGCGGGATAGCCTCGTGCCGCCAGGAGGGCTCGCCTAGTGGCCGATGGCGGCGGTCTTGAAAACCGCTAAGAGGTAATCCCTCTTCGTGGGTTCGAATCCCACGCCCTCCGCTCGGGGACGCGAGAGTCCGTCCTCCATCGGGGCCCGAGGCTGAGGCCGGGGCCCGTGGCGGTGTCGGCGTGCCCGCTACCTGCCCGTGCGGATCGAGGACGTGCCCTCCCGCGGGTGGACGAGGCGCCGGTCCCGGTGGTCGGACTCCTGTCCACGGGTTCGTGTCGACCCCGCCGTCGACCCACTGGATCGGCGGCGCCGGGGACCTTGACAAGTGTGGGCCGGCACACAACAGTGACGCCATCCGACCGCTGGGTCGGTTTCTTGAACCAGAGGTAGGCGCGGCGACGGGGCCGGCGCCACTGCCCGCGGAGGTCGGACATGGAGAAGTACGCGCCGTTGTGGGAGCCGCTGCAGGTGGGCTCCGTGACGCTGAAGAACCGCGTCGTCGTCACCGCGCACGCCCTGCAGTACGCAGTGGACAACCTCATGACCCAGCAGAGCGTCGACTACTACGAGGAGCGGGCCAAGGGCGGTGCCGGGCTGATCCTCACCGAGGCCCAGGCCGTGCTGCCCAACAGCCGCGGGCTCGCCCCGCGCACGACGCAGGGGTGGGACCCGGCCGTCATCCCGGTCTACCAGCGCCTGGCCGAGGCGGTGCACCGTCACGGGGCCAAGGTGTTCATCGACCTCTCCCACTTCGGGGTCGAGGACCACAGCTCGATGTTCCTGGACAACTGGCGGGCGCTGTGGAGCGCCTCGGGCGTCCCGTCGTTCACCTACAACGAGATCGGCAAGCCGATGACCCGCGAGGACATCGCCGAGCTCGCCGACGGCTTCGCCCGCAGCGCGCGCAACGCGAAGACCGCGGGACTGGACGGCGCCGAGGTGCACGCCGCGCACGGCTACCTGCTGTGCAGCTTCCTGTCCCCTCTGACCAATCTGCGCACCGACGAGTACGGCGGCAGCACCGAGAACCGGTGCCGCATCGTGCTGGAGTGCGCCAAGGCCGTCCGCGACGAGTGCGGCCCGGACTTCCCCATCGGTGTCCGGCTGTCCCTGGTGGAGGGCGTTCCCGGCGGCATCGACGCGGACGAGGGCGAGCGGATCGCCCGACACCTCGCCGACTCCGGCCTGTTCGACTACTTCAGCATCAGCGCCGGCAACGCCTCGACCTTCGACCAGGTCGTCTCCCCGATGAGCTTGCCTGGTGCCCGGCTGGTCGACCTCGCCGCCCGCGCCAAGAAGGTGGTCAACGGCCTGCCCGTCCTGACCGCCAACGGCATCACCGACCTCTCGATCGCCGCCGACATCGTCGAGCAGGGTCACGCCGACCTGGTGGCGATGACCCGCGCGCACATCGCCGACCCGCACCTGATCAGCAAGGCCCGGTCCGGCCGCGAGCAGGAGATCCGGCACTGCGTCAGCGCCAACCAGGGCTGCATCAACCGGATGGCCCGGGGCTGGTCGCTGACCTGCACCCAGAACCCGGCCGCCGGCCGGGAGGAGCTGCTGGGGATCGGCACGCTCACCCGTCCGGAGACGGCGAAAAAGGTGGTCGTGGTCGGTGGGGGCCCGGCCGGCATGAGGGCCGCCGAGGTCGCCGCCTCCCGCGGTCACGACGTCGTGCTCCTCGAGCGCGACGACCGGCTCGGCGGGCAGATCCGGTACGCCGCCCGGCTGGCCACCCGTGGCCGGTGGAACGTCATGGTCGCGGACATGGAGCGGCAGCTCGCCCTCCACGGCGTCGACGTCCGCACCGGGGTGGACGCGACCGTCGAGGGCGTCCGGGCACTCGCCCCCGACCACGTCGTCCTCGCGACCGGGTCGACCTGGCGCACCGACGGCTTCAGTGCGAAGACCGCCTTCCGACCCGGCATCCCGGGTCTCGAGCACGTCCGGGTGCTCGACCCCATCCAGGCGATCGCGCACCCCGAGCTGTGCGGCGAGCGGGTGCTCGTCGTCGACGACACCGGGGAGTACACCGCCCTCGGCCTGGCCGAGACGCTCGCCCAGGCCGGCAAGACCGTGGAGGTCGTGACCGCCGCGATGTACCTCGGCGAGAACATCCTGCTGACCCTGGACGTCGGCCACCTCTATCCGCGGCTGCACGCGCTCGGCGTCACCCTCACCGCCCAGCACATCGTCGGGGCGGTCACCGAGGAGGGCGCCGTGCTCACGCGGGTGTGGGACTTCCAGAACCGGGTCCTGCCCGTGGACTCCGTCGTCACGGTGATGCTGCGCGACCCGGAGACCTCCTTGGCCGCAGGGCTGCGGGAGCACTTCGAGGTCAGCCAGGTCGGCGACTGCTCGGCACCTCGCCAGGTGGACCAGGCCATCTACGAGGGTGAGATGGCCGGCCGTGCGATCTGAGGCAGCGACCACCGAGGAGCAGGCCACCACCGGGGAGCAGGCGACCACGATGCGCAGCTGGACCGTCGGCGACATCCGGATCACCCAGGTGCTGGAGATGCCGGTGGAGGTGGGCGTCCTGGACGGGCTCATCGCCGAGGCCACCCCCGAGGTGGTGCAGGGCATCCCGTGGCTGTACCCGGACTACGCCACGGCGGGGGGTCAGACCATCTGGAGCCTGCACTCCTACGTGGTGGACACCGGATCGACCGTCGTCGTGGTGGACACCGGGTGCGGCAACGGCAAGTCCGCCCCGCTGATCCCGGCCTGGGGCAACCTCGACAACCCGTTCCTGGAGCGGCTCGCCCAGGCCGGTTACACCCGCGAGCAGGTCGACCTCGTCCTGTGCACGCACATGCACCTGGACCACGTGGGCTGGAACACCGTCGACGACGGCGGTCGCTGGGTGCCGACGTTCCCGAACGCCCGCTACACCTACGTCTCCGACGAGTTCGAGTATCACCAGGGCATCGCCGAGGAGGCCGACATCTCCGAGGACCTGGCCGGTGCGGTCGTCTACGAGGGCGCCAACCCCGACATCCACAACCAGACCCGGCTGGTGTTCGCGGAGTCGATCCAACCCGTCGTCGACGCCGGGCTGCTGGACCTGGTGCCGGCCGACCACGTCGTGATCGAGGGCGTCCGCTACGTCTCCACCCCGGGGCACACGAGGTCCCACCACAGCGTGCTGGTCGAGTCGAAGGGGGAGCGGGCGTTCATCACCGGTGACTTCATCCACCACCCGGTGCAGATCGCGCAGCCGACCTGGAGCAGTCACGGCGACTTCGACCGGGCGCAGAGCGCACGTCGGCGGGTGGAGTTCGTCGACTCCAACGCCGACACCGACCTGCTCGTGCTGGGCACGCACTTCGCCGGCACCAGCGCCGGCCGCATCGTGCGCGACGGTGAGAGCTACCGGTTCGCGCCCGCGTGAACACCTCGGCCGTGCAGCGCGGGCTGCTGTCGACCCTGGACTTCCTGGTGACGGAGTGGCTGGAGCTGGGCTCGCTGCTGCAGCGGCCCCGCTACACCGAGCACTCGGTCCAGACCTGCAGGGACCTGCTCGGGATGGCCTCGGACATCGCCGCCGAGGTCTTCGAGCCGGCCAACCGGGTCAGCGACGTCGAGGAGCCCCGGGTCGGTGCCGACGGTGAGGTCGTGCTGCCGGCAGCCACGCACCGGGCGTGGGAGGCCTACCGCGCGGCCGGGGTCGCCGGGGCGAGCCACGACCACGAGGACGGCGGGATGCAGTTGCCCCGGGTGGTCGACATGGCGGTGCGCGCGGTGTTCTCCGCCGCAGGGCCGAACCTGGTGCCGATGCTGCTCACCGAGAGCAACGCCGCACTGCTCGTGGAGCACGGGTCGCCCGCTCAGCGACGGGTGTTCGCCGTCCCCCAGTTGGCGGGGCGCTGGACCGGGACGATGGCGATGTCGGAGTCGCAGGCCGGGTCGTCCCTGGCCGACATCACGACCCGGGCGGTGCCCGACGGCCCGGGATCGGACGCCGACCCGCTGGGGCCGCGCTACCGGCTGACGGGCGACAAGATGTGGATCAGCGGCGCCGAGCACCCGCTCACGGACAACATCGTGCACCTGGTGCTCGCCAAGATCCCGCGGGACGACGGCACGATGGCCGCGGGTACGAGTGCGCTGTCGCTGTTCGTCGTGCCCAAGGTCCGGGTCGGACCGGACGGCGGACTGCTGGACCGCAACGGCGTCTCGCTGGTGGGGCTCAACCACAAGCTCGGCATGCGCGGGATCCCGAACACCGCGCTGTCCTTCCAGGGAGCGGTCGGCCACCTGGTCGGCGAGCCTGGGCGGGGCCTGGCCCAGATGTTCCACATGATGAACGCCGCCCGCGCCGAGATCGGCCTGTTGGCGGCCTCGCTCGGCTACGCCGGGTTCGCCGTCTCCCTGGACTACGCCCGCTCCCGGCGGCAGGGCCGCGCCCGGGGGAGCCGGTCGGTCGAGCAGGTGCCGATCATCGAGCACGCGGACGTGAAGCGGATGCTGCTGGCGCAGAAGTCCTACGCCGAGGGCGCGCTGGCGCTGGCCCTGTACGTCGGTCGGCTGCTCGACGACCAGCGGACCGGGGACGACGTCGCCCGCGCGCGCGCCGCGACGCTGCTGGACGTGCTCACGCCGGTGCTGAAGAGCTGGCCGAGCGAGTGGTGCCTGGAGGGCAACAGCCTGGCCATCCAGGTGCTCGGCGGCGCCGGCTACACCCGGGACTTCCCGGTCGAGCAGTACTGGCGCGACCAGCGGCTGAACATGATCCACGAGGGCACGCACGGCATCCAGGCCATGGACCTGCTCGGTCGCAAGGTCCGGCTGCGGGACGGCGCATGCCTGCGCGAGCTCGGCACGGCCCTGTCCGGCACCGCAGCCCGTGCCCGGGCGGTCGAGCTCGGCAGCTGGGCGGCCGCCCTGGAGCGGGCGTGGGCCGATGTCCTGTCGGCGACGGAGACGGCCTGGCGCAGTGGCGATGCCTCGGCTGCGCTGGCGAACGCCACGCCCTACCTGCAGGCCTTCGGGCACGTCGTCCTGGCCTGGGTGCACCTGGACCTGGCGGTCGCGGCCGCCGCCTCCCCGCATCCCGGGGTGGCCGGTCGGACGGCGGCCACGGCGTACTTCTTCGCCTACGAGCTGCCCCGTGTCGCTGCGTGGCTGGCACCGGTGACCGGCGGCGAGATGCTGTGCCGGGACCTGGACGCCGCCGTGCTCTGAGCCTCGGGGCCCGGAGGCGCCGGCGACGCGAGCGTGGGCAGCAACTGCTCCAGCCGCTCGCTGTGGAACCGGATGGCCCGGGCGTGGTACTGGGCCGTGGAGACCGGGTCGTGCGCCGGACCGGAGTCGATCGGGCCGTCGTCCTGGCGTACGAGGCCGCGCAGCAGCAGCTCCACGAAGTCGTCGGCGATCTGCGCCGGCGACTTGGGGCCGTCGGCGGCGTACCACTGGCTCAGCCAGTTGCACATGCCGTCGATGGCGAAGGCCATCACCTTCTCGTCCCGCGGCTCGAAGTCACCGGTGGCCACCCCCTCGCGGAGGATGGCCTTGAGCACGGAGTCGCTGCGCCGCTTCAGCTGACGGAACTCCGCCCGGACGTCCGGGGGCAGCTCGGCCTCGGAGGAGAAGGACAGGC
This sequence comes from Blastococcus sp. SYSU D00820, assembly GCF_054050695.1. NCBI lineage: Bacteria > Bacillati > Actinomycetota > Actinomycetes > Geodermatophilales > Geodermatophilaceae > Blastococcus > Blastococcus sp. SYSU D00820. Next base: position 47,342 of record NZ_JBJGZW010000030.1, on the reverse strand, counting down.
TGTACAGGTCGATGTTCTGCGTCACCGACGCGACGTGGTAGCGGACGTAGTCGCGCAGCTTCGCCGTCGGGCCACCCGAAAGCGAGGTGTGCTCGCGGAGGCTCTCGAACTCCTGGGTGATCCAGTTCCCGAAGACCTGCCGGAGCAGGTCGTCGCGGTTGCTGAAGTAGTGGTAGAGCGCGCCCTTGGTCAGCCCGACCTCGTCGGCGATGTCCTGCAGGGACACCCCGCGGATACCGCGCTCCTTGAACAGCCTGGTGGCGGAGCGGACGACCTCGTCCCGCACCATCGTGCCTCTGGCCATCGGGGGTCTGCGCTCACCGTCCGCTAGGGGTCCTCCTGGACGGCGAGCCTACCTCGCGGTCTCCCGCCCGACCTGGATCAGCTCGATCTGGATGCCGGCCATCTCCCGGGGGTGCAGGAAGTTCACCGGGGGGTGGCCCGGGCCCTCCTTGGCGCGCTCGAGCAGGGGCTTGAGGCCCTGGTCGGCGAGCCGCTGACCGGCCGCGTCGACGTCGTCCACCCCCAGGGAGAGCAGGAAGAAGCCGTCGCCGTTGCGCTCGAGGAAGCGGCCCACCGACGTCGTCGGGTCGGCGCTGGTGATCAGGTTGAGGAAGAACCCGCCCAGGTTGAAGGAGGACCCCTCCATCCCGGGGAAGGCGAAGCCGTCGGCGCCGACGGGGGTGCTGTCGACGCCGAGCACCTGCTCGTAGCGGCGCGTCCAGCGTGGGAGGTCGCGGACGGCGATGTTGATGCCGTTGACGTGGTCCAGGGGCATGGGGGGCTCTCCTCGTCGCGGTGGGGGTGCGGCTGGTTCAGGTGGCGGACAGGCCGCCGTCGACCAGCAGGGTCTGGCCGGTGACGTAACCCGCGGCCGGCGAGGCGAGCCAGACCGCGGTGGTCGCGAGCTCCTCGGCGGAGCCGGGGCGGTCGAGCAGGATCCGGGGGCGGAGTACGCCGTCGACGTACTCCTGGGGATAGGCCTCGGTCATCTCGCTGGCGAAGAAGCCCGGCGCCAGTGCGTTGACCCGGATGCCCTTGCGCCGACCCCACTGCTGGGCGAGGTCGCGGGTCAGCCCGACCAGCGCCGCCTTGCTGGCCGAGTAGGCGGCCTGCGGCAGGCCGGCGGTGGTGTAGGCGAGGACGCTGGAGATGTTGATGACCGAGCTCCCCGGCGTCATGACCCGCGCGCAGGCCCGGGCGGTCCAGTAGGACCCGTGCAGGTTGACGTCGACGACGGAGCGGAACTGCTCGGGGGTCTCCCGGGTGGCGGGGACCGCGGACGCGACGCCGGCGTTGTTGACCAGCACGTCGACCCGGCCGAACTCGTCCATCGCGCTGTGCACCAACCGGTCGCAGTCCTCGGGTCGGGCCACGTCGGTGGTCACCGCCAGCGCGCGCCGTCCGTGGGATCGCACCGCCGCGGCGCTGGCCTCCAGCCGGTCGGCCCGGCGTGCGGCCACCACCACGTCCGAGCCGGCCCGGGCGAAGGTCTCGGCGAAGGCAGCGCCCAGCCCGGCCGAGGCGCCGGTGACCACGGTGACCCGGCCCTCCAGCGAGAACCAGTCGGTGAGGCCGAACGTCACCGCAGGTCCAGCAGTCGCTTGACCTTGCCCTCGCCGCCCAGGCCGGTCAGCGGAGCGAGGGCGCCCGACGGCACGACCTCGACGTCGACCGTCACCCCGAAGAGCACCTTGAGCTGGCGCACCATGTCCCCGTGCAGGGCCGTCTCGTCGGCCCCGTGCTTGGCCTCGACGCGCACCGTCATCCGCTCCCGGGCGCTGATGCCCTCGCCGACCTGGTCGACAACGCAGAGGAACTCCCCGGTGGAGCGCGGGTCGCCCTGCACGGTGTCCTGCGCGGCGCGCGGGTAGACGCTGGTGGCGCGGAGCTTCACCATCTCGTCACTGCGGCCGAGGAAGCCCGACAGCTTGGTGGTGCGTGTCCCGCAGCCGCACTCCGCCCGGGCCGAGCGGTACATCAGGTCCTTGAGGTCGTACCGGATGATCGGCGGCACCGACCGGTGCAGGCTGGTCACGACGATGTTCCCCGCCTCGCCGTCCGCGAGCGGGTGGCCGTCCTCCCGGTCGACGATCTGCAGCACGGCCGTGTCGTCGTTGACGTGCAGGCCGTCCTGTGCCCGGCACTCGTAGCCGATGAGGCCCACCTCGTGGGTGCCGTAGTTGTCGTAGACCGGGACGCCCCACGCCTCCTCGAGCAGCCGGCGGAGGTGGCCGTCGGTGTCGACGCCCAGGTAGGTGTGGATGAACCGCGTGCGCAGATCGCCGTGCAGGTCGATGCCGGCACTCTCGGCCGTCTCGGCCAGGATCTTCAGGTACTCGCCGAACGCGACCCAGCCGGCGGTGCCCCATTCGCGCGCCAGCTCCAGCTGGCGGATCGAGCTGGTCACCGCGCCGGAGCCCGTGGTCAAGGGCACCATCCCGCTCCAGTGCATCGCCGCCGTCGAGGCGCACCAGGCCGTGTTGGCCAGGCTGTTGGTCAGCGTGATCTGGAGGACGTCGCCCACCTCGCCGCCCTGGGCGACGAAGGCCCGGGCGAACTGGATCGCCTGCACCTCCCAGGCGACGGGGTCGAAGAGGGTCGGCCGGGGCAGTCCGGACGTGCCGCCGCTGGACTGGATCTTCAGCGGGGTGGCCATCGCGTCGAGGGCGAAGGTCTGGTGGGTGCCGAACGGCGGCAGCTGCTCAGCGCTGCGCTTGAGGTCCTCGCTGGTGAAGGTCGGGATGCGAGGCAGGTCGTCCAGGCCGCGGATGTCGCCGGGGGCCATGCCTGCCGCACTCCACCGGTCGCGGTAGAAGGGCACGGCCCACGCCTCGGTCATCCGCTGCAAGAAGCGGGTCTCCTGCAGGTGGCGCAGCTCGTCGTCGGACGTGCGGGCCATCTGCTCGGCGAACTCCGGCGGGGGTGGGTAGTCGGCCATGAACTGCGGCCAGTCGACGCTGGCCCAGTAGTAGGGGATGGGCTTCGGCGACATCGACGGGCTCCATGCAAGTCATGCGGTCGGTTTTTTGACCGTCAGGTCAAGCATGGCTGCCGTGCGCGTGGGCCGTCAAGGACCCGGCGTCAGTACGGCGGAGCGGGGTGCTGGCCGATCGGCGTGCCGGTCAGGGCAGCAGGCCGCCGAGCAGGACGGAGACGACCTGCTCGGCGAGCTCGGCGCGGGCTGCGTCGTCCTGGTCCGCACGCGGCCGGTACCAGATGGCCACGCCGACGATCCCGCCGATCAGGGTGCGGGTCGCCAGGCGGCTGGGCAGCGGGCGCAGCGAACCGTCCTGCTGACCCCGGACGACCAGGTCGTGCACGAGGTCCTCGTGCGCGGTACGCAGCTGGTCGAGTTCGGCCAACCGTCGGCGGTCGGCGTCCTTGAGGGGCATCTGCCGTCGGTGCTCGACCCCGTTCTGGATCACCACGTGGTAGGTGAACGCGTCGAGGATGTTGCGGGTGTGGGCGACGCCGACCGCGTGCAGGCGCTCGGCCGCGGGCGCACCCTCCATGCCGGCGAGGGCGCCGTCGACCCGGTCGGCCAGGAGCAGCATGCCGCGCTCGTAGACGGCCAGGAACAGGTCCAACTTGGAGCGGTAGCTGTAGTAGACCGCACCCTTCGTCGCGCCGATGCGTGCGGCGATCTCGTCCATGCTCGCGGCGTCGTAGCCCCGTTCCATGAAGGCCTCGGCGGCTGCGTCCACGATGCGCAACTGCGCGGTCGGCAGCTGCAGCCGGGCCGCCGCGCCGACGGCGGCCCGGTCGTCGTCGCTGGTCTCGCGCGCGGTCATGAGTCCTCTGGGTCGCCGGTCGGGGGGTGTCCAGGCTAGCCAGACGAGCTCTTCCCTTCGTCGTGATACTCAGTAGTATGCCGCCGCATGAGCACTCGTGAAGCGGCCGTGGTCGCCGTCGCCCGCACTCCCGTCACCAAGGCCTTCCGAGGCGCGTTCAACGACACGTCGGGCCAGGAACTGGCCGGCCACGCCGTCGAGCACGCCGTCCGCCGGGCCGGGATCGACCCGGCCGAGGTCGAGGACGTGCTGCTGGGCTGCGCGATGCAGGAGGGCACCACGGGCTTCAACGTGGCCCGGCAGGCGGCTCTGCGTGCCGGGCTACCGGTCACCGTGCCGGGGTCGACGGTCGACCGACAGTGCGCCTCGGGCCTGATGGCCATCGCCTCCGCAGGCCGCCAGGTCGTGCACGAGGGCATGGACGTCGTCGTGGGCGGTGGGGTGGAGTCCATCTCGCTGGTGCAGGACTCCCACCGCAACACCCACCGCGCGACCGACGCGTGGCTGGACGAGCACCGGCCGGGGGTGTACTGGCCGATGCTGCGCACGGCCGAGCTGGTGGCCGAGCGGTACGGGATCTCTCGGGAGGCACAGGACCTGATGGGCCTGCAGTCGCAGGCGCGGGCGGCGGCCGCCCGGGACGCCGGCCGGTTCGACGCCGAGATCGCCCCGATCACGGTGACCACGAAGGTGACCGACCGCGAGACCGGTGAGGTCAGCGACCGGGAGGTCACGGTGACCTCCGACGAGGGCATCCGGTCGACCACGGCCGAGGCGCTGGCCGGGCTGCGGCCGGTCCTCGCGCCCGGCGACGCCAGTGACGTCCCCTCCGTGACGGCCGGCAACGCCTCCCAGCTCTCCGACGGCGCGGCCGCGGCGGTGCTGATGGAGGCCGGCGTGGCCAGCCGCCGCGGTGTGACCCCGCTCGGCTTCTACCGGGGCATGGCCGTCGTCGGCTGCGCGCCCGAGGAGATGGGCGTCGGCCCGGTGACCGCGATCCCCAAGCTGCTGCGCGGCCACGGGTTGTCGGTCGACGACATCGGCCTCTGGGAGCTCAACGAGGCCTTCGCCTCCCAGGCCGTGCACTGCCGCGACCGCCTGGGCATCGACCCCGAGAAGATGAACGTCGACGGCGGTGCCATCGCCCTGGGCCACCCCTACGGCATGACCGGCGCCCGCCTGGTCGGGCACGCCCTGGTCGAGGGTCGACGCCGCGGGGTGCAGTGGGTCGTGGTGTCGATGTGCGTGGGCGGCGGCATGGGTGCCGCGGGCCTGTTCGAGGTCGCCTCGTGAACGCGCTCGACGGCAACCTCGCCTTCGACTACGCCGGCCAGACCGTGGTCGTCACGGGTGCCGGGCGCGGGGTGGGGCTCAGCATCGCCGCCCTCTTCGTCGCCTCCGGGGCCACTGTGGTCGCCGTCGACCGGGACGAGGAGGTGCTCGCCTTCGCCGCGGAGGAGATCGGGGCCGTCCCGGCCGCCGCCGACGTCGCCGACCGGGCCCAGGTGGACCGGGTCGTGGCCACCGCGCTGGGCCGGACCGGGCGGGTCGACGTGCTCGTCAACAACGCCGGCGTGCTGCGCGACCGGCGGGTCTGGAAGCTCACCGCGGAGGACTGGGACACCGTGCTGGCAGTCCACCTGAGCGGCGCGTTCCACTTCACCCAGGCCTGTGTCCCGACCTTCCGGGCCCAGCGACACGGCCGGATCGTCAACGTCACCTCATACACCGGCCTGCACGGCAACGTGGGCCAGGCCAACTACGCCGCCGCCAAGGCCGGCGTCATCGGGTTCACCAAGACCGTGGCCAAGGAGCTGGCCCCCTTCGGGGTGACGGTCAACGCGATCTCCCCCAACGCCGACACCCGCATGATCGCCTCCATCCCCGACGAGGTGCGCGCGCAGACGGAAGCGGCCATCCCGATGGGCCGGTTCGGCCGCCCCGACGAGATGGCCGCCGCAGTGGCCTTCCTGGCCTCGGCCGAGGCCGGCTACATCACCGGGGTCGTGCTCCCGGTCGACGGCGGGCTGGCGATGTGAGGGCCGCGCACGGGCCGGCCCCAGCGCGAGCGGGTCGCCGGGCGCCGGCGCATCGGGGTACCCGGAGCTGCCGTTCCCAGGGTCGGATCCGGGCGTTCCCGGATGGGCGCGGCGGCCGCCGCCGAGCAGGCTCGTGCCATGACGACCAGCACCCCCGCCCCGGACCAGCCGACCACCGCCCGCCCGCCGCTGCGCCGCAGCGCCACCGAGAAGATGGCCGGCGGCGTCTGCGGCGGCCTCGCCCAGCACACCGGCGTCGACACCCTGCTCTGGCGGCTGGGTTTCGTCGTCCTGACGATCGCCGGCGGCGCCGGCGTGCTGACCTACCTGCTGCTGTGGGTGCTCATGCCGCCGCCGGAGCAGCCGGGTGCGCCGGTCGGACCCCTCGACCGGTGGATCGGTGACCTGCACACCCGGCTGACCGGCAAGGGACAGACCCCGCCCGCCGCCTGAGCAGCCCGGCGGCTCAGCCGAGCAGCCTGGCCTTCTGCGCGGCGAACTCCTCCTCGGTGAGGATGCCGGCGTCGCGCAGCTCGGCCAGCTTGCGCAGCTGGTCGGCGAGGTCGGGCTGCGGCTCGGCCGGTCCGGACGGCGCCGGGGGCGGAGGAGCGGCCGGTGCGCCGAAGACCCCCATCGCCGGGTTGACGTGCAGGTACTGCGACTGCCGCTCGACCGTCTTCTTGTGCCGGGCCTCGCTGACCAGCGGCGACAGCAGGTCGTAGACCCGGTGCGGGCCCTCGATGTTGTCGAGCACCACCTGGCCGCTGGTCGTGCCGTGCTCCGGGGCGCCGGTCAGGTTGAACGTGTCCTGCTGGACGCCGTACGCCGGGTCGTCGAGGCCGAGCACGAGGTCGCCGACGTCCTTGCCCCGCTGCCAGACCGCCTGCCGCACGTCCATGTCGCGGACCGCCCACAGCGGCACGCTCTCGGTCCGCGTGCCGAGCAGGCCGCTCTCGATCCAGATCCGGTCCTTGGTGATCCGGTACCGGGCCTTGGCCACGCCGGCGGCACCGGTGGCCCCGCCCTTGCTCTCCCCGAACCAGAGCGTGTTCGGGTCGTTGGCCCACTGCTCGGTGCGCTTGGCCGACTGCTCGGCCAGCTTCTGCTTGCCCTGGTCGGCCATGGCCTTGCCCTGGTCGGCGACCTGCTTGAGCCGGTCCTTCCAGCTCGGCTTGCCGGCCGGCGTGGGCACGGGCTGCGCGGCGGGCTGCGTCGCGTCGTACGCCGGCGGCGGGTAGCCGCCCGGAGCGGGCGGCGGCGGGGGCGGCGGCAGCGGCGGGCCGGGCGGCGGGAGGTCCGGCGCGGGGGCGTCCTGACCGGTCACCCCCTGGTCGCTGACGTGCTCGGTCCAGGCCGAGCCGTTCCAGTAGCGCAGCTCGTGCGACCCGCTCGGGTCGGGCAGCCAGCTCGCGTCGGCCATGTGGTGCCTACCTCCAGCGTCGGCGGGACCTTCCCGGCGACCGCGACAGCTTGCCTGCGGCCGGGACGGGCGGGAAGGGCTCCGGTCGCGGCCGTTGCGCGCCGGGTGTGCGCGGCGACACGTCGCCCGGGTCCCCCGACGGGGTGACACGGGGATCAATGGCGCACAACCGGATGCCGATCCTCTCCTCGTGCACATCCCTCCGGCGTTCCGGGCGCGCGACCCGCGCTCGACCGCCCGCTCCGGCACCACGGTGATGCTGGTCTGCGCGGCCGCCCTCGGGATCTCCACGGCCTTCGGCGTCAACTCCCACACGATGCTGATCCGCGGCCTGGTCTGGTCCGTCGTCGTGGTGCTGCTGATCGGTGCGGTCGTCTGCCGGACGGTGCCCGCCGAGCGGCTGGACGGGAGCGGCTTCTTCCTCGGGGTCGGCCTGCTCGGCGTCCTCGTCATCTGCGGCCTCAACCTCGTCACCGACGACCCCTCGGCCGGCGCGCAGGCGTTCCTCGCCTTCCCGGTGCTCTGGGTCGCCGCCCACCAGCGCCGGGCCGCGGCGGTGACCGTCACGGCGGTGGCGGTCGCCTCGAACGCCGTCGTCCAGCCGATGCTGCTGCCCCTGGAGATCGCCGCGTCCGACGTCGGCATGGTCGGCACGATGCTGGTCGCGGTGGCGCTGATGCTGGTGCGCGCGGCCGAGCGGCAGGACCAGCTGGTCGCGGCCGTGCACCGGCAGGCGACGGTGGACTCCCTGACCGGCCTGGTCAACCGCCGGGTCCTCGACGACGCCCTCACCGACGTGCTCGCCCGCGACCTCGACGCCGAGGGCACCTCGCTGGTGCTGGTCGACGTCGACTCGTTCAAGCAGATCAACGACGTGCACGGCCACCCCGTCGGGGACGACGCCCTGGTGCACCTCGCCGGCCTGGTCCGCGGCCAGATCCGGGCCGGGGACGCCGTCCTCAGCCGGCTCGGCGGCGACGAGATCGCCGTCCTCCTGCCCGGGTGCTCGGCCGAGGTGGCCGCCCGCCGGGCCGAGGCATTGCTGACCGCCGTCCGCAGCACCCCGCTGACCCTGCCCGGCGGCGGGCTGCTGGCCCTCTCGGTGAGCATCGGGGTCGCGCACGCCCCGCGGCACGGTGCCGACACCCGCTCGCTGTACGCGGCGGCCGACGCCGCCCTCTACGAGGCCAAGCGCGCCGGGCGCGACCGGGTCGCGGTCGCCGCGGGCTGAGCGCGGCTCATCCGCGCCACCGCAGGTGGCGGGCCGCGCCCAGCAGCGTGCGCGCCCCCAGCCGGCCGTCGGCCAGGCCGAGCGCCACGACGTCGTCGAAGACCCGCTGGTCGGCCGCGGCCGCCCGGACGGCGGCGTCCATGACCGACGGCCACCGGCTTAGCGCCGACGCCGCCGACGACGAGCGCAGGTGCCCGGCCAGCCGCCGGCGCAGCGCCCGCCGGTAGGCCGCTCCCGATCCGGCCCCGGCCGCGGCGGCCGCACCGGCCAGCGCCCCCGACAGGACGGCGTAGAAGATGCCCTCCCCGGTCAGCGGGTTGATCAGCGAGGCGGCGTCGCCGGCCAGCAGCACCCGGCCGTCGGGCTGCCGGGGCCGGCCGGTGGACAGCGGCAGCCGGTGCGCCCGCAGCGGGCCGGGCTCGACCCCCGGCAGCAGCCGCTGCAGCCCCTCCACCAGCGCGGCGCGGGTGGCCCCGCCGGAGACCAGCTCCCCGTAGCCGACGTTGGCCCGCCCGTCGCCGAGCGGGAACGACCACGCGTAGGCCGGCCAGCGCTGCTCGGTGGTCACCAGCACCTGCACGCCCGGCCGCACCGGCGGCTCGGGGGCGTAGCCGCGGATGGCCACGGCCAGCCGGTCGTCGCGGTTGCGGGGGACGCCCAGCGCCCGGCGGACGACGGACTCCGCGCCGTCGGCACCGATGAGCACGCCCGCCCGCAGGGTGCCGTCGACCACCACGCCGTCGCCGTCGTCCAGCACCGTCCGCACGGTCCGCCGGCGGAACTCCGCTCCCGCGGCGAGCGCCGCGGCGAGGATCCGCGCGTCGAGCACCTCCCGCGGCACCACGTGCGACGGGCGGGCGGTGCGCCGCTCGACGGCCGCGCCGCGCGGAGCCCGCAGGGAGAGGCAGGGCACCGCCGGATAGCCGGCGGTGAGCGCGGCAGGGTCGACGCCCAGGACGGCGAGCACGTCGAGGGCCTCGGGGGCGACGCCGTCGCCGCAGACCTTGTCGCGCGGGAAGTCGGCGCGGTCCAGCACGAGCACCGAGGCGCCGGGGCGGGCGCGCCGCGCGGCGAGCGCGGCCGCGGCACCGGCCGGGCCGCCCCCGACCACGACGACGTCCCGGTGCTCCACGCCGCCGACGCTAGGCGGCGGCGCCGCTCCCGGCCCGGTGGAGTGCCAGGGGCGCACTATCCGCGCGGTGGCACTCCGTTCCACTTGCGGGCGGGGTGCTCGTAGGCCGCCACGAAGTCCAGCAGCTCCGCCGCGGTGGTCACGACGCCGAGCGCGTCGAGCCGGGCGCGGTCGAGGTAGCCGTCGTCCACCATGCGGCGCAGCTGGGTGAGCAGCGGCTGCCAGAACCCGTCGACGTCGACCAGCGCCGTGGGCTTGGCGTGCAGGCCGAGCATGCCCCAGGTCCAGGCCTCGAACAGCTCCTCGAGCGTGCCGGCGGCGCCGGGCAGGGCGACGAAGACGTCGGACAGCTCGGCCATCCGCGCCTTGCGCTCGTGCATGGAGCCGACCACCTCGAGCTGCGGCAGCCCGCCGTGGGCGAGCTCCTGGTCGACCAGGTGCTGCGGGATGACCCCGATGACCTCGCCGCCGGCCGCCAGCGCGGCGTCGGCCACGGTGCCCATGAGGCCGACGTGCCCGCCGCCGTAGACGATGCCCACCCCGGCCCGGGCGAGGGCGCCGGCGAACTCGGCGGCCGCCGCCACGTGGGACGGCGGACCGCTGTGGGAGCCGGTGAAGACCGCGACCCGCACCCGGCTCAGCCTCCGTAGTAGCGGTAGACCGGCTCGGCGATGCAGACCGGCTTGTCGCCGCCCTCGCGCTCGACGACCGCCGCGAACGTCACCTGCAGGCCGCCGGCGACCTCGTCGACCGAGGAGACGGTGGCCGTCAGCCGCACCCGCGAGCCGACCGGCACCGGCGCGGGGAAGCGCACCCTGTTCAGCCCGTAGTTCACGCCCATCGCCATGTCGCTGACCGCGAACAGCGTGCCGAACATCGGCGCGAGCAGCGACAGCGTCAGGTAGCCGTGGGCGATCGGCCCGCCGAACGGGCTCTCGGCGGTGGCGCGCTCGACGTCGACGTGGATCCACTGGTGGTCACCGGTGGCCTCGGCGAACTGGTCCACCTGCTCCTGGGTCACCTCCACCCAGTCGGTGGCGCCGAGGTCGGTGCCGACCAGGCCGGGGATCTCGGCCATCGTCGTCGTGGTGCCCATCGCTGCTGCCTCCCGTGGCGTGCGTCTCCCCGGCGATCCTGCCAGGAGCCCTCCCCGGCCCCGATCCGTGCGGTTGACTGGTTCCGTGGCGTTCTCCCCGACCGACGGCTGGGCGACCTGCGCCCTCGGGCACCGGCACTGGGGTCTGGTCGGCGCGGCCGGGCTGCTCCTGCACCGCCAGGGCGTGCGCGGCACCGAGCTGCTGCTCCAGCACCGCGCCGCCTGGTCGCACCACGGCGGCACCTGGGGCACGCCGGGCGGCGCGCTGCACGCCGGTGAGTCCGCCGAGCACGGCGCGCTGCGCGAGGCCCGCGAGGAGCTGGGTCTGGACGCCGCCGACGTCGTCCTCGGCGCCCGGTCGGTCGACGACCACGGCGGCTGGGCCTACACGACCGTCCTGGCCCGGCCGGCCCGCACGATCGAGCCCGGGGGCCTGCGGCTGGACGGCGAGAGCACCGCGGTCGACTGGATCCCGCTGGCCGGGGTTGACGGCGTCGCCCTGCACCCGGGCCTGGCCGCCTCCCTGCCCCGGCTGCGCGCGCTGCTGCCCTGACCTCACCCGGCGCGGACGGCGACCGTCAGCGCCCGGTGGTCGCCGATCGCCAGCGTCCGGACGGCGGACTCCACGGCGGCCGGCCCGCCGTCGAGGGAGACCAGGTGGTCCAGCTGCAGCCGCGGCTCGGGCGCGGGGAACGTCGGAGCCCGCACCAGCGCGGTGCCGCCCAGCACCCGCGCCGGCAGCCCTCCGGGCAGGTTGAGGTCGCCGGCGACCAGCACGGGGCCGGGCAGCGTCGCCGCCCACCGGCGCAGCGCGCGCAGCTGGCGCAGCGCGGTCGGCGGCGCGAAGGACAGGTGCGTGCCGACGACGGTGAGCCCGGCCAGCTCCGCGGCGACGGCGATCCGCGGCTCGTCGGGGAACCACCACCACCGCGGCCGGCCGGTGCGCGGGTCGGTCACCTTCAGCGGCAGCCGGCCGCGGCCGTGGCCGAGCTCCAGCACCGACCAGCGCAGCACCGGCACCCGGCTGACCAGCGCGATGCCGTAGGCCGGGCCGGCGACCGGGTCGCCGGGGCCGCGCAGCACCGGCGGGGAGACCGCCGTCCAGCTGCGGGTGGGGCCGGGCGTGCCGGCCACGGTCGCCGCGGCCCGCCAGTCGACGGCTCCCAGCGCGGCGGCCACCTCGGCGGCCTGGTCGGTGCCGGCCGAGCGGGGCTGGGCCGCGTCGGTCTCCTGCAGCGCCAGCACGTCGACGTCGAGGACGCCGACGGCCGCGCGCAGCGCCGCCGGGGAGAGGACGCCGCCGCCGGCCGCCCGCCCCGAGGCGAGGTTCAGGGTGCCGACGCGCAGGAGAAGGCCGCCGGGCACCCGGCCGACGCTACGGCCCGCGGCGCCCCGCCGCGCGGGGCGTTTCGGAACCGGCGTGCGTGCCTATCGAGGGTGGCGTCGCCCTCCCTTGCACAGAACGGAGTCGAGCCGTGGCTCCCCGCCGTCACCGTCACCGGGCTCCGCACGCTGCCCGGGCCAGCACCCCCTCGGCCGTCCGGACGCCACGGCAGCGGCTGTGGTGGCGGGTGCTGATGGCGCTGGCCATCGCCGGCATGGTCGTGTCCCCGCTGCTCGCCACCCGCGACGAGGGGCCCAGCGCGTCGGGGCCGGCGTCGGTGCCGGCGGAGGAGGACCGCGAGCCCACCGGCGGGCCGGGCGTGGCCACCGTGCCCTCGGCCCGCACCACCCCGGTGCCCGGGCCCGGCGCGACGCCTGCGCCGGCGGCCTCGGTGCAGGACGTCCCGGCCGGTGGCGCGGCCCCGGGCGGCGACACCGCCGTCGCCGGCGGCGGGACGGTCCCCGGGACGGGCGGCGGTGCGCCGGTGCCCGGGCAGGTGCCACCCGCGGCGCCGGGAGGCGGCACGGCGCCCGGCGGCACCGGCGGCGGTGGCACGACGGGTGGGGGCACGACGGGTGGGGGCACGACCGGCGCCACGGGTGCCGGCGGCTCCTCGGGCACCCCGCGTCCCGGCACCGGCGGTGGCGCGCCGGCTCCGGCACCGGCACCGGCTCCTGCGCCGGCTCCCGCTCCCGCGCCGGCTCCCGCTCCCGCGCCGCAGCCGGCTCCCCAGCCCGCTCCCCAGGACCCGGCCGACTGCGTGTGCGAGGTCGTCGACGACGTCGTCGGTGGCGTGGTGGGCGGCGTCGGCGGTGCCGTGGGCGGCGTGGTCGGTGGCGCCGGCGGGCTCGTCGGCGGCGGGCTGGGCTGAGCCGGGTCCGGCGCCCGGCACTAGGTTCGGGCCATGACCGCGCGCGACGACGTCTCGGAGATCTTCGACCGGGAGGCCTGGCGACCGGTCGAGGGCCTCGAGTTCACCGACATCACCTACCACCGGGCCGTGGACGCCGGCGTCGTCCGCATCGCGTTCGACCGGCCGGAGGTGCGCAACGCCTTCCGCCCGCAGACGGTCGACCAGCTGATCACCGCGCTGGAGCACGCCCGGCTGTCCACCGACGTCGGCTGCGTGCTGCTCACCGGCAACGGCCCCAGCCCGCGCGACGGCGGATGGGCGTTCTGCTCGGGCGGCGACCAGCGGGTGCGGGGGCGCTACGGCTACCAGCACAGCGAGAACTCCAGCGGCCGCCTGCACATCCTCGAGGCGCAGCGGCTGATCCGGTTCATGCCGAAGGTCGTCGTCTGCGTCGTCCCCGGGTGGGCGGCCGGCGGCGGGCACAGCCTGCACGTCGTCTCCGACCTGACGATCGCCAGCGCGGAGCACGCCCGGTTCAAGCAGACCGACGCCGACGTCGGCAGCTTCGACGGCGGCTTCGGCTCGGCCTACCTCGCGCGGCAGGTCGGGCAGAAGTACGCCCGCGAGATCTTCTTCCTGGGTGACGAGTACAGCGCCGAGGACGCCTGGCGGATGGGCATGGTCAACCGGGTGGTGCCGCACGCGGAGCTCGAGGCCACCGCGCTGGACTGGGGCCGGCGGATCGTGGCCAAGAGCCCCACCGCCCAGCGGATGCTCAAGTACTCGTTCAACCTGATCGACGACGGGCTGGTCGGTCAGCAGCTGTTCGCCGGGGAGACGACCCGGCTGGCCTACATGGCCGAGGAGGCCGTGGAGGGCCGCGATGCCTTCCTGGAGAAGCGGGACCCGGACTTCGCCCGGTTCCCGTGGCATGTGTAGGACCCCCTGACCTCCGCCTTTCGCGCGCGAATGGCGGAGGTGGTGACCCAGTCCAACGGAGGTAGACCGTGATCGTCGAGGTGGTGGGTGGCGCCGACGAGGTGCCGGAGGTGCGGGTCGTGGACGTCGACGACCTGACGAAGCTGCACCTGGCGCTGGGCGCGGTGACCGACGAGGAGGCCGACCGGGCGCTCCGCGAGGCCGGGCTGGGGCGGATGGAGGGCGCCGACACGGGCTACCTCGACGTCGCCGCCCTGCGCGCGGCCGCGGAGCCGCAGGCCACCGCGGAGGGCTGGGCCGGCGCCTGGGACGGCATGCTCGCCTACGCCGAGAAGAAGGGCTGGTCGGCCGACGACGGCCGGAGCGTGCAGGTGCACGTGGAGAGCGCGGCCGGCGCCTGACGATTCGAAACAAGACTGAATGGTCTTTATTCGTTGTCGACCATGTCGTTGTGGTCGCACAAGTGACCAGCCAGTATGTCGCGGTGCGCATGAACTGGAGGCCCGCGTGACCGGCACCCCTGGCCGGCCGTTGAGCGCCGAGCTCTCGGAGCAACTCGTGTCGGTCGCGGTGGACATCCTCGCCGACGAGGGCTGGGGCAAGCTCAACAGTGACCGGGTCGCCGCGCGTGCCCGTGCGGGCAAGGCCGGCATCTACCGGCGCTGGCCGACGATGGCCGCCCTCGCGCGGCACGCGGTCGGCCGGTTCGAGCTGGTGTCCACGCCGGCCGACACCGGGTCGCTGCGCGGTGACGTGCGGGCCCTGGTCGAGCGGTGGCGCGAGCCGCTGTCCCGCGAGGAGCGGGCCGCGGCCAGCCTGGTCGGCGCCGCCCGGCACGACGAGGACCTCCGGGCCGGCCTCGAGGCCGCCCTGGTCGAGCCCCTGGCCGCGGCGGTCGCCGAGATCGGGATGCGGTCGGCCGCGCGGGGCCACGAGGTGCCCGAGGCCCGGCTGGCGCTGCTCGGCTCGGTGCTCGAGGCGTTCTGGTGGCAGCGGTTCACCACGGCCGGCGACGGCGCGATGCTGGCCGAGCACGTCGACCGGGTGGTCGACGAGGTGCTCGTGCCGCTGGTCGCGCCCGATCGGCAGACCGCCGGCGTCTGAGCCGGCTCAGCCGGCGCGCCGCACCGGGTCCGCCGGGTGCCCGGCCAGCAGGCTCGCGAGGTCGGTGAGGACGTGGTGGGCCTGTCCCAGGGCCGCGGTGCTGCGTTCCGCCGGCACGTCCGCACGCGCGTAGGGCTCCTCGCGGACCACCGCGCGGACGGCGGCCAGCCAGCCGGCGGCGAGCACCGAGGCCGCGACCAGCGGGTCACCGGCCGGTGCCTGGGTGCTGTCCTGCCGCCACGCCTCGACCAGTTCCTCGCGCAGCCGCACCACCGCCTCGTGGTGCAGCCGCAGCTCGTGCGCGCGCAGGGCGGGGGAGCTGTCGACGACGTCCCAGAAGCCCTGCAGCTGCCCGTGCCGCAGCGCCTCGATGTGCGCGCCGACCCGCTCCTGGCCGTAGGCGTCGAGCGCGGCCAGCGGCGAGGTGCCGGCCGGCCGGTCGCGCACCGCGTCGGCGGGGCCGACCACCCACGGCGTCCGGTCGGCGAAGTAGAGCTCTTCCTTGGTGGGGAAGTGGTTGAACACCGTCTGCACCGCCACCGCCGCGGCCGCGGCGATGTCGGCGACGGTCACGGCGTCGAATCCCCGCTCGGCGAACAGCGCCTGGGCGGTGTCTCGGACGAGGGTGCGGGTGGCCTCCTTCTTGAGCGCACGGCGCCGAACGAGTTCACCCACAGTTGCGATCGTATCAACGCTGCGTAGATGACGACGGCCGGCTCGGGCCCTGCGCGGCGCGCGCCCAGTCCGCGGCGACCGCCCGGGCCCACGCCTCGACGAGGACGTGCAGGTCGATGACGTCGAGGTCGGCGGCGACGTCGGCGGGGGTGATCTGCCACACCTGCGGCCGCGGGCCGGCCGGGTCCAGTGCCGCGCCACCGCCGAGCAGGCCCGCCAGCCGGTCCAGGGCCGCCTGCAGCCGCTCCGCCGCGGCCGGATCGGGGTGCTGGGCGGCGTAGGCGTCGTCGGCCAGGGCCGCCGTCGCCGTCGCCCGCGGATCGGTGCCGGCCTCCTCGCGCAGCCCGCGCATCGTCTCCTCGAACAGCCGGGCGCACTCGGCCGAGGCGCCGGCGGGCGCGGCCACCGCACCGGTGCTGGCGAGCACGGTGCCGCAGCCAGGGCAGCGGGTGGCCGGGGCGGCGGACGGCTGCGCGGTGGGGGAGGCGGGCACCGGTCGATCCTGCCGCAGTAGCGGGCCGCCCGCGGGGCGGGAGGCCGGGTGCCCGGCGCCGTGGGGGCGCGTCCATGCTGGTCGGGACGACGTCGCAGGAGTGGAAGGAACGCGATCCCCGGTGAGGACCACAGGCGCAGTGCTGCGCGGAGCGGGCACGGACTACGAGATCGTGGAGCTCGAGGTGGTCGACCCCGGTCCCGGCGAGGTGCTGGTGGAGATGGCCTTCGCCGGGCTCTGCCACTCCGACGAGCACCTGCGGCACAGCAACCCCGGCGGGCGGTACCCGATCGTCGGCGGGCACGAGGGCTCCGGCGTCGTCCTCGCGGTGGGGGACGGCGTCACGCGCGTGCAGCCCGGCGACCACGTCGTCACCAGCTTCCTGCCCGCCTGCGGGCGCTGCCGGTTCTGCGCTTCCGGCCGCTCGAGCATCTGCGACAAGGGCGCGACGATCGCCACCGGCAAGCTGCCGACCGGCACCTATCCGTTCCGGCTGGACGGCGAGGAGCTCGGTGCGTTCTGCATGGTCGGCGCCTTCGCCCGGCACAGCGTGCTCAGCGAGTACTCGTGCGTGCGGATCGACCCCTGGCTGCCCCTGGACACCGCGGCGCTGACCGCCTGCAGCGTGCCGACCGGCTGGGGCTCGTCGGTCAACGCCGGCGGCGTGCGGCCGGGCGACACCGTGGTGGTCGCCGGGCTCGGCGGGGTGGGGGTCAACGCCGTGCAGGGGGCGGCCTCGGTCGGCGCGCTGCACGTCATCGGCGTCGACCCGGTCGCCATGCGCCGCGAGTTCGCCGAGAGCGTCGGCGCCACGCACACCGTCGCCGACCTCGCCGAGGCCGCCGAGCTCGCCCGCTCCCTGTCCCGGGGCACCGGCGCCGACGTCGTCGTGGTCGCCGTCGGCAAGATGTCGCCGGAGGTCATGGCCGCGGCCCACAAGTGCGCCGGCAAGGGCGCGACGGTGGTGCTCACCGCGCTCGCCGACCGGCCGGAGGACGGCGTCGTCCAGCTCAGCGGCCAGCTGACCACGGCGTTCCAGCAGCGCATCCAGGGCACGCTGTTCGGGGCCTGCAACCCCGCCGTCGACATCCCGCGGCTGCTGCGCATGGCCGAGGAGGGCCGGCTGGAGCTCGACCGGCTGATCACCCGGCGGTACGCCCTGGAGGACATCAACGCCGGCTTCCGCGACCAGGCGGCCGGGGAGACGGTGCGCGGGCTGGTGGTCCACGGCGGCTGACCGCCGGAGGAGTGGCGGGGGCGGGTGCGGGGCATGGGCCGCTCCATGCCCTCCCCCGCGATCGCCGTCCTCGACGTCGACGGCACCCTCGTCGACACCAACTACCAGCACGCCCTCGCCTGGTACCGCGCCTTCCGCTCGCTCGGGGAGACCTTCCCCGTCTGGCGGATCCACCGGCTGATCGGCATGGGCGGGGACCAGCTGGTGGCGGCCATCGGCGGCGACGAGCTGGAGGAGCGGATCGGCGAGCGGGCCCGCGAGCGGTGGGTCGAGGAGGCCGATCCGCTCATGCGCGAGGTGTCGGTGCTGCCGGGCGCGCGCGACCTGCTCGTGGCACTGCGCGAGCGGGGGCACCGGGTGGTGCTGGCCAGCTCGGGCAAGCCGCACCACGTCGAGCAGTACCTGGACATGCTCGACGCCCGCGAGCTCGCCGAGGACTGGACCACCAGCGAGGACGTCGAGGCGACCAAGCCGGCGCCGGACCTGCTGCAGGTGGCGCTGGGCAAGCTCGGCGCACCGGCCGACGCGACCAGCGTGCTGGTCGGCGACTCGGTGTGGGACGTCAAGGCCGCCGACAACGCGGGGATGCCGGCGGTGGTGGTGCGGTCCGGCGGTTTCGGGGACGACGAGCTGCGCGACGCCGGGGCGGTGGCGCTGTTCGACACCCCCGGCGACCTGGCCACGAGGCTGGACGAGACGCCGCTCGCCTAGCCGGAAGCGGCCTGCAGGGCCCGGTACTCCGGCACCGTCGCCATCGGCGGCCGCTCGTCGACGGCGACCGGGGTGCTCACCGGCACGAACCCGGCGCCGTCGTGCCGGAACTGGGTGAGCAGCCCGCCGGCCTCCCGGGCGCCGCCGGCCCGCGCGAGCACGGTGGAGACCACCTGCCCGGCCATCCGGCCCAGCGCCTCCTGCGCCTGGGAGGTGTGCCGCCGCACGCCGAGGTCGACCTGGGCCAGCCCGCCCAGGCCGGTCAGCTGCAGGAGGTCGACCAGCAGCCCGACCTCCACGCCGTAGCCGGAGACGAAGGGCACCCGCTCCAGCACGCTGCGCCGGCCGGCGTACTCGCCGCCCAGCGGCTGGACGACGCCGGCGAGCTCGGGCCACAGCGCGTTGAGCAGCGGGCGCGCGGTCAGCTCGGTCACCCGGCCGCCCCCGGCCGGCGTGCTCACGCCCTCGACCTCCAGCGGCCGGGTGTAGCACCCCTTCACGTAGCCGACCTGCGGATCTGCCAGCAGCGGCCCGAGCAGCGCCGGCACGTAGTGCGCGACGTCGCCGAGCAGGTCGGCGTCGAGGAAGACGACGAGGTCGCCGGTGGTCGCCGCCAGCGACTTCCACAGCGCCTCGCCCTTGCCCGGCCGCGACCCGTGCGCGGGCAGCACGTCGGCGGCGGCGACGACGTCGGCACCGGCGGCGCGGGCCACGGCGGCGGTCGCGTCGGTGGAGTCGGAGTCGACCACCAGCAGCTCGTCGACCAGCGGCACCCGGCGGACCCAGCGCGCGGCGATGTCGGCGACCAGCCGGCCGACGGTGGCCTCCTCGTCGCGGGCGGGGAGGACGACGCTGACGCGGTGCCCGCCGCGTCGCTTGGCGCGCAGCAGCGCGGGCACGTCGAGGTCGGCCAGGGAGGCGGCCGACGTCGTCCGGTTGCGGAACCAGGCGGCGGCGTCGGGTCTCATCGCCCCACTGTCCGGGACGCCGACGCCGGGCCGCCAGGGGCGGGGGGCGCTGTTCACGCAGTGCTCACGCGCCGGTCGGCCGGCGCGGGCCGCAGGCCCCGGGCGGCCGCGCTGTCGCGGCCGATCGCGGCTCCCTCGCCGGTCGGCTCGGGGTGGCCGAGGTCGGTGAGCCAGCCGCGCAGCACGCGGTGCAGCTGCTCGGCGCCGACGATCTCCCCCGGCGCGGCGAAGGAGCGGGGGTGGGCGAGGAAGCCGAACTGCTGCGGCCCGCCGAGGCCGCCGTGCGAGCCCACGTGCGGCTCGAACGGCGAGGCCTCGCCGGCGTCGGCGTCCCACCGGCTGTTGACGACGACGTCCGGGCAGTGCGGGAACCCCGACACCCGCGCGACCAGCGCGGCCGCGTGCTCGCCGTAGCCCGCGAGGGGATCGGTGCCGTGCACCTCGCCGGTGTCCAGCCGCAGGATGCCGTCGCGGCCGAGCACCAGCGGCCCACGCTCGGCCGAGTGCACCAGCAGGAAGCCGACGCCGTCGTGGTCGACCAGGCCGGGCAGCAGGTCGGGCCAGTGCCGCTCGATCTCCTCCAGCGGCACCCGGCCGGGCAGGTCGGCGAAGGAGATCGAGGCGGTGTGCCCGGACACCACGGTGACCACCCCCGGCGCGACCCGGGGGACCGCGCCCCCGGCGTCGCCGGGCAGCTCGTGCGCGTGCGGCTGACCGGCGGCGCGCTGCACCCGCTCGCGCAGCCGCCGGGCGATCGGGCCGGCGCTCTCGGCGAGCGCGGCACCGAGCTGCCAGGCCTCGTCCGCGGGGCGCCGGCTGTTCCGCGGGCCGGCGGTGCCCGGGGCGGCGGGGCCGCCGCCGCACAACCGGCCGACCAGCTGCTCCACCGTCTCGCCGAAGCGGGTGGCGAAGGCCTCGCCCTGGGTCTGTCCGTGGTCGGAGAGCAGCACCAGGTGGTAGGGCCGGGGCGCCAGCTGGGCGGCGCGGGCCAGCCGGCCGACCTGCTGGTCGATGCTGCGCAGCACGGCCAGGCTGTCGGCCCGCTCGAGGCCGCCGTGGTGGGCGGCCTCGTCGTAGCCGAGGAAGTCGGCGTAGACCACCGGCCGCCCGGCCAGCATGTCCTCGAGCATCGCGTAGACGACGATGTCGCGGGCGATCACCGTCGTGCCGGGGCGCATCAGCGGCCACAGCCCGCCGCGGGAGACCCGCGGGCGCACGTCGAGCCGGCGCTCCCGGGCGGCGGCGACCAGCTCGCGGCCGATGTCGACCGCCGACACCGCCAGCGTGCGCAGCGCGTTCACCGGGTTGGCGAAGTACGCGTAGTAGCCGGAGCCGACCGCTGCGCGGGACCGCCGGGGGCGCCGGCGGGCCCGGCCGGCGGGCACCAGGGCCAGCGCGCTCATGGTCAGGCTCACGTGCGGCGCGTCGCCGGTGAACAGGTTGCCGTGGCCGGCGCCGCCGCCGGCCAGCAGCCCGCGGCCGTCGGAGATCCGCCGTTCCACCTCGGCGGCGTCGACCGGGTGGGAGACGCGGACCAGGGCGTCGCGCTCCTTCTCGTACCAGCGGAAGCCGAAGACGTCGTGGTTGGAGCCGTGCAGGATGCCGCTGACCGAGGCGCCGGTCTGCGAGCTCCAGTCGGTGTGCCAGGCGGTCATGGTGTGGCTGCCCGAGCGCAGCCAGGAGGCCAGCGTCGGCATCGAGCCGTCGCCGACCGCGCGCCGGGCCGTCTCGTGGGCCAGCGCGTCGATCTGCAGGAACAGCACGCCGGGCGGGCAGTCGGCGAGGCCGGCGGTCCCGCGGGCGCGGCGGCGGGCGCGGCGGAAGAAGACCTCGTCCTCGTCGATCGCCAGCACGCTGCTGACCAGGCCGGACACCGCCGCCATGCCGACGACGACGAGCACGGCGGTGCGCAGGTCGGCGATCATCACGCCGGGGATGAGGAAGGACAGCCCGAGCACCGCGGCGCCGAGCAGCAGGAAGCTGCCCAGCCCGAGGGTGAGCAGGGCGACCGGCAGCGCGATCCGCATGACCAGCGGCCAGACCACGCCGGTGAGCACGCCGAGCAGCAGCGCGGCGACCGGCGGCTGCCACCACGAGCCCATGTCGAACCGCACGAGCCAGGCGTCGAGCACGACGAGCGCGCCGGTGGCCGCCGCCCAGACGCCGACGATGCGCGCCGCCGTCCGCCCGCGCTGGAGGACGCGGCCGGGAGCGCCGTCGGTCATGCCTGCCCCGGCGTGCAGGGCGTGGTCTCCTCCGGGTGCTCCGCGGCCGCCGCGCGCCGCGTCCGGCGGCGCTGCGCGCCCAGCACGTTGAGCACCGCCCCGACCAGGAGGACCAGCACGGTCGCCAGCAGGGTGGCCAGCAGCGGGGAGTCGAAGATGCCGCCGCTGACCACCCCGAGCAGGGCGTAGGCGATCGCCCACAGCGTCGCGGCCAGCAGCGAGGCCGGCAGCAGCCGCCGCCACGGATAGGCCAGGGCACCGGCGGCGAGCAGCACCGGGATGCGGCCGGCGGGCAGCAGCCGGCCGACGACGACGATCTGCCAGCCGTGCCGGCGGAACTGCTCGCGCACCTCCTCGATGCGGTCGGCGTGCTGCCCGCGGGCGACCCAGCGGACCGCCGCGGGCCCGCCGGACCGGCAGACGGCGAAGGTGACGACGTCGCCCAGCCACGCCCCGAGGGTGGCCAGCACGAGCACGAGCAGGAGGTCCAGCTGGCCGGAGCTCACCGCCACCGCGGCGCCCGCGCCGACGACCGCGCCGGTGGGCACCACGGGCACCACCGAGCCGAGCAGCACGCCGCCGAAGACCACCGGGTAGCCGATCGACCCGGCGTCGGTCCAGCCGTCGGCGAGCACGCTCACGGCGACTCCGCGGGATCGGGCTCGGGCAGCAGCACCGGCCGGCCCGGTTCGGTCAGCAGCACCCGCGTGTCCAGGCCGCGGGCGGCGACCGCGGCGGCGAAGTCGCGCGGCGGCTGGACCAGCAGCCGGCGCATCCGGCCGCGCAGCGGCGGCACCGTGGTGGCGCCGGGCAGGGCGAGGGTGCCCCAGTGCACCGGCACGGCCAGCCGCGGCCGCAGCCGGGCCACCGCCTCGGCCGCGCGCGGCGGGTCCAGGTGGCCGGGGCCGAGGTTGGGCCCCCAGCCCCACACCGGGAGCAGGGCGACGTCGATGCCGCCGTCGCCGAGCGCGGTCATCCCGTCGAACAGGTCGGTGTCGCCGCTGGCGTAGATCCGCTGCCCGTCGCCCTCCAGCAGGTGGCCGACCGCCGGGGCGTCGGGCCCGTGGGTCAGCCGCGGGCCCCAGCGGTGCGCGCTGTGGTCGGCCGGGACGGCGGTGATCCGCAGGTCGCCGTCGGCCAGCGACTCCCCGGGCGCGAGCTCGTCGACCCGGCGCAGGCCGCGCGACCGCAGCCAGGCGCCGGCGCCGCGGGGCACCACCACGCGCACGTCGGGGCCCAGCAGCCGCAGCGAGGGCAGGTGCAGGTGGTCGCCGTGCTGGTGGCTGATGACGACGACGTCCACCCCGGCGAAGGTGGCCGGTGCCGGCAGCGGCACCACCCGGCGCAGCGGACCGACGCGCGGGGTCAGCACGGGGTCGGTGAGCACCGTGCGCCCGGCGAGCTCGACCCGCACGGTCGAGTGGCCGAGGAAGTGCAGCACCGGGGCGGTCACCGGTCCAGTATCGGCCCGCCCGGTGACGCTCCGGCCTCGTCGTCCCGCGATCGGGTGCCCGGCATAGGAGGCTCTGCGCACGTCCTGGGCCCCGATACGTGGGTGGAGCCTCCTATGCCCTGGGGGGCTGCTGGGGCAGTTGCGTCACGGGATGGTGCCGGCGCGGCGCGGGGCGTTGCTTCCGGAACGGGCGGGGGCTCTCATGGCCGGGTCGGCGCCGCGACCGGCACGGGGGGTGGGCAGGTGGCGAGGTCGGTCCGCGCCCGCAGTGCGCCGTCCCCGGCCCGGCGGATCTCGCTGCCGTGGCTGGCCGTGGGCCTGCTGCTCGTCGTCTCCTTCGCCGTGCCGTGGACCGGCAGCGGGCTGGCCTCCAGCGTCTCCGGCTTCGGCCTGGTGGGATTGGTCGGCTCGGGCGCCGTCGGCAGCTGGGTGCCGGCGTGGGGCGCCGTTCCGCTGGCGCTGCTGCCGGCCTGCGGCCTGGCCGTCGCCGGGACGGCGTTCAGCCCGAGCCCCACGGCCCGCACCGCCCGGCTGGTGGTCTTCTGGCTGGCCGCCGCGGCGTGTCTCGTCCTGGCAGGGGCGACCTGGTGGTCCCCTCTGCTGCAGTCCGGCCCCGGCCTCTGGGCGGCCGTCGCCGCCGTCGCCGCCGGACTGATCCTGCTCGCCGGGCCGCGGGTGGCCCGGCTCGTCCGCACCACCGCTGGAGGAAGACCGTGACCTGTCCGACCTGCGGTCGGGCGTCGGAGCCGGGAGGCCGGTTCTGCGCCGGCTGCGGCACCGACCTCGCCGCCACCCCGCCCGCGCCGCCGCCGTCGACGCCGACCGGGCCGGTGTGGACGCCGGCTCCCGGCGGTCCGTCGACCGGCGAGTGGACCGTGCCCGCCGCGGGGCAGCCGCAGCCCTGGGCGCCGGCACCCGGCCAGCCGGCCCCCCAGCAGCCCGCCTACGAGCAGCCGACCTACGAGCAGCCGGCCTACGCGCCGCCGCAGTACGAGGCGCCGCAGTACGAGACGCCGCAGTACGAGCCGCAGTACGCGCCGCAGCCCGACCCCGGGTACCCCGGCGCGCAGGAGCCGTCCTGGACCGTGCCCCCGGGCGCGCCCGACCAGCAGCCGCCGGCGCCGAGGAAGCGCCGGTGGGTGATCCCGGCAGTCGCCGGTGGGGCCGTCGTGCTCGCCGGCGGGGTCGCCGCCGCGGCGGTGTTCCTCTCGTCCTCCGGCGCCGGCTCGCCCGACGAGGCGGTGGCCAACCTCGCCTCCGCGCTCTCCAGCGAGGACCCGGCCGGCGTGGTCGCCGTCCTCGAGCCCGGCGAGTTCGCCGAGCTGGCCGACGTCTACGAGAAGGCCGCGGCCAAGGCCAAGGAGCTCGGCGTCGACGAGCAGGCGTCGTCCGACACCTTCGTCTCGGGCCTGGACCTGCAGGTCGAGGGCCTGCAGACCGACATCGAGATGCTCAGCGACAACGTGGCCCGCGTGAACATCATCGGCGGCGAGCTCACCTGGGACGTCGCGGCCGACGAGCTCAGCCCCGAGCTGCGCGAGGCCCTCGAGGCCAACGGCAGCATCGAGGACGCCAGCGGCAGCTTCGACCTCACCGACCTGGCCGTCGGCGGCCCCGGCGGCACCCAGCCCTTCCTCATGGCCGTGGACAACGGCGACGGCTGGTACGTCAGCCCGCTGTTCACCATCGCCGAGTACGCGGTGCAGGCCGGCGGGCTGCCCTCGGGCGACTACGACCGGGCCGGTGAGGAGGTGCCGGAGGGCGCCGGCGGGCAGGACCCGGAGGACGCCGTCCAGACGCTGGTCGGCACGCTGAACAACGCCGGCCTGGTGGCCGCCCTCGAGCAGGCCACCGACCAGGCCGGCGGGGTGTTCGCCGTCTACCAGGACGCGCTGCTGCAGTCGC
This sequence comes from Blastococcus sp. SYSU D00820, assembly GCF_054050695.1. Taxonomy (NCBI): domain Bacteria; kingdom Bacillati; phylum Actinomycetota; class Actinomycetes; order Geodermatophilales; family Geodermatophilaceae; genus Blastococcus; species Blastococcus sp. SYSU D00820. The sequence goes on along the minus strand of NZ_JBJGZW010000030.1, from coordinate 22,683 downwards.
TGCGCGAGGAGGAGGACGTCGACGACCTGGTCTTCGACATCGACGTCAGCACCCGGGCCGGGGAGGTCAGCGACGGCCGCGCCGCGGTGTCGCTGCTCAGCATCACCGGCACGGTGAGCGACGGCTACGACACCGAGGACGTCGACGTCAACGTCGCCTGCCCGAGCGGTGACCCCGACTCCTGCTTCGAGGCCGGCGGCGAGCTGCTCTCGGTCGAGGACGTGCACGTCATCGTCGAGGAGCGCGACGGCCAGTGGGTCATCGATCCGCTCGGCACGGTCTGGGACTACCTGGACCAGGCCGTCGAGGGCTTCGACGAGGACGCCCTGCTGCAGCTGCTCGCCGAGCAGGGCCTCGAGGAGTTCGCCCAGCCGTCGGGCTCGCTCGACACCGACGAGACGACCGAGGTGCCGATCGGGGACGCCGGGTTCGCCGTCTACACCTTCGACGCCGAGGACGGCGTGGACTACACCGTCTCCGTCACCGGTGACTCCTACGACTACGCCTCGTTCGCCGGCGCCCACGAGTACGTCGACGCGGCGTTCTCCGCGGCCACCTATCCGGGCGGTGGCGAGGGCCGCGTGGTCGTCTGGGACGACGACGGCGACGGGACGGCGTCGGTGGCGCTGTACGCGATGCCGTCGCAGGAGGTCGCGTGGGGCCAGGCCGCCAGCGGCACGGTCGCCGGAGGCGCCTGCGTGCAGCACCGGATCGACGTGGGCGGCACCGACCTGGTGAGCGTCACGCTCGACAGCGGCTCCGACGTCGGCGCCTACCAGCCCGACGGCCAGGTCGAGTGGGTGCGCAGCAACGGGTCGGGCGGTGACGTCTTCGACACCGACGGCGGCACCGACTTCGACCTGCAGGTCTGCAACTTCGACGGCGAGCCGGCCGACTACGAGCTGTTCGCCAGCGAGTACACCGGCTCGGGCGGCTCCGGTTCCGGCACCTCCGGCGGCGGCGCCGTCGACGGCGCCTCCTCGGTGGACGGCTACGTCTCCGGGGGCGTGGCGGACACCTACCACACCGTCTACGTGCCGGCCGGCGCGACGGTGACCGTCGAGGTGACCCCGCTGAGCTCCGACCTGGACGTCAAGGTCATGGTCGACGGCACCGGCACCGACTACTCGTCGGAGACGTTCGACAGCCAGTGGGAGGGCGACACCGAGAGCTTCGAGCTCTACGGCGGGTCGGACGACTCGTACTTCTACGTCGAGGTCGGCATCTACAGCAACAGCCCGGCGTCGTCGGGGGCGTACACGATCACCGTGTCCTGACGCGCGAGCTCCGCGAGGGCCCCGTCCGGACGACGACGTCCGGGCGGGGCCCTCGTGCGTCCGGGCCCGCCCGGGAGCTCGGCATAGGAGGCTCTTGCACGGATCGGGCCCGGAAACGTGCGGATAGCCTCCTATGCCCGAGGTGGGCGGCGCTCCCAGGCCGCGACCACCCGCTCCACCAGCTCGTCGGTCACCGGCTGCGCGGCGATCAGCACCCGGTGCACCACCGGCCCGACCACCAGCGCGTACTCGTCGTGGTCCAGCCGGTCCTCCGGCGGCAGCATCCCGTTGAGCACCCGGCGCCGGTCCTCGGTGATGCCGGTGAGCACCGCGGCGATCTCCGCGTCGCCGGAGGCCGCCGCGATCAGCATCGCGTAGGCGGCGCGCGTGGCGGGCTCCTCGAAGCCGGCCCGCGTGGCCCGGAGGTAGCTGCGCAGCGCCGACGCCGGATCCGGCTCCTGCGGGAGCGGGCGGGCCACCCGGCGGGTGACCAACTCGGCGGCGAGGTGCTCGGGGGTGGGCCAGTAGCGGTACAGCGTCTGCCGCGAGACCCGCGCCGCGGCGGCGACGGTGCTGTGCGTCAGCGCCGCCGGACCCTGCTCGGTGAGCAGCCGGCGGACCGTCTCGAGCACGTGGTCGCGGGTGCGCTGCACCCGCGGGTCCTCGTCGGGGCGCCGCCCGGGGCGGGGCGACCAGCCGTGCGGGAGGGGGATCTGCACGTTCGCCGTCCCAACCCGTCGCCGTCCGATTGCGTTCGGTGACCGTACCCCGGACGGTGCGCGCGGCTCCCGAGCGGCCGGATCCGCCGGGCAGTGGCAGAGTTGCCGGGGTGAAGACCTGGCTCGAAGCCTGGCCGGTGTTCCGGCAGCTGACCGGCCCCGACCCGCTGGGACGTGGCGCGGCCGCCCGCAGCAAGGCGACCGAGGCGGTGGTGAGCCGTACGGCCACCGCCGACCGGGTGGTGCAGAGCGTCTGCCCCTACTGCGCGGTGGGCTGTGCCCAGCGGGTGTTCGTGAAGGACGAGCAGATCGTCCAGATCGAGGGCGACCCCGACTCGCCGGTCAACCGCGGGCGGCTGTGCCCGAAGGGCAGCGCGAGCAAGCAGCTGGTCACCAGCCCGACCCGGGTCACCACGGTCAAGTACCGCCGTCCGTACGGGACGGAGTGGGAGGACCTCGACCTCGACACGGCGATGGAGATGATCGCCGACCGCGTGCTCGACGCGCGGCGCAAGGGCTGGCAGGACGAGGACGGCGGACGGCGCGTCCACCGCACCATGGGGATAGCGAGCCTCGGAGGGGCGACCCTCGACAACGAGGAGAACTACCTCATGAAGAAGCTCTACAGCGCCCTGGGCGCGATCCAGATCGAGAACCAGGCCCGCATATAGCACTCCTCCACGGTGCCCGGTCTGGGTGCCTCGTTCGGTCGTGGCGGTGCCACGAACTTCCTGGAGGATCTGGCGAACTCCGACTGCATCGTCATCGAGGGTTCGAACATGGCCGAGTGCCACCCGGTGGGTTTCCAGTGGGTGATGGAGGCCAAGGCGCGCGGCGCGAAGATCGTGCACATCGACCCGCGGTTCACCCGCACCAGCGCGGTCGCCGACCTGCACGTGCCGCTGCGCGTGGGCACCGACATCGCGTTCCTCGGCGGGCTGATCCGGTACGTCCTCGACAACGAGCTGTACTTCCGCGACTACGTGGTCGCCTACACCAACGCTGCGGCGCTGGTCGGTGAGGACTACGTCGACGCGGAGGACCTCGACGGCCTGTTCTCGGGCTTCGACCCCGACAGCCGGCAGTACGACGAGGCGAGCTGGCAGTACGAGCCGGAGGAGCCGCCGCACTCGGGCTCCGACGACCCCGCGGAGGCCGCCGAGCAGGACCGCTCCGAGCAGCACCCGGACGTCAAGAAGTCCGACCGCGCGCAGGCGGCCGGCAGCGGCGGCCCGCCGATCCCGGCCAAGCCCAAGCGCGACGACACCCTCCAGCACCCGCGCACGGTGTTCCAGATCCTCAAGCGGCACTTCGCCCGCTACACCCCCGAGATGGTGGCCGAGGTCTGCGGCATCGAGCCGGCGGTCTTCGAGCAGGTCGCCCGCTGGGTGACCGAGAACAGCAACCGCGACCGGACGACGGCGTGGGTGTACTCGGTGGGCTGGACGCAGCACAGCGTGGGCGCGCAGTACATCCGGACGGCGTCGATCCTGCAGACGCTGCTGGGCAACATCGGCCGTCCCGGCGGCGGGATCATGGCGCTGCGCGGGCACGCCAGCATCCAGGGCTCCACCGACGTCCCGACGCTGTTCAACCTGCTGCCGGGCTACCTGCCCATGCCGCACGCGGTGCAGCACCAGACGCTCGACGAGTACTGCGCCGACGCCGCCGGCAAGGCCGGGTTCTGGGGCAACAAGCGGGCCTACATGGTCAGCCTGCTCAAGGCCTGGTTCGGCGACGCCGCGCAGCCGGAGAACGACTTCTGCTTCGACCACATCCCCAAGATCAACGGGGACCACAGCTCCTACCGGACCATCGCCGACATGATCCAGGGGAAGGTGCACGGCTACTTCCTCGTCGGCGAGAACCCGACCGTCGGGCACCCCAACGGGCGGATGAACCGGTTCGGGCTGGCGAACCTGGACTGGCTGGTCGTCCGCGACCTGCAGATGATCGAGTCGGCGACGTTCTGGAAGGAGTCGCCGGAGATCGAGACCGGCGAGTTCGCCCCGGAGACGATCGGCACCGAGGTCTTCTTCATGCCGTGCGCCACGCACGTCGAGAAGGAGGGCACCTTCACCCAGACCCAGCGGCTGCTGCAGTGGCGGCACAAGGCCGTCGAGCCGCCGGGCGACGCCCGCAGCGACCTGTGGTTCTACTACCACCTGGGCCGGATCCTGCGGGAGCGGCTGGCCGCCTCCACCGATCCGCGCGACCGGCCGCTGCTGGACATGACCTGGGACTACCCCCTGCACGGGGAGACCCAGGACCCCGACGCCGAGGCGGTGCTGCGCGAGATCAACGGCGTCGGCCCCGACGGCCGGGCGCTGTCGTCCTACATGGAGATGAAGGACGACGGGTCGACCAGCGGCGGCTGCTGGATCTACTGCGGCGTCTACGCCGACGAGGTCAACCAGGCCGCCCGGCGCAAGCCGGCGCGGGAGCAGGGCGCGGTCGCCTCCGAGTGGGGCTGGGCGTGGCCGCTCAACCGCCGGATGCTCTACAACCGCGCCTCCGCCGACCCCGACGGCAGGCCGTGGAGCGAGCGCAAGAAGTACGTGTACTGGGACGAGGAGGCCGGCCGCTGGACCGGCCCCGACGTGCCCGACTTCGAGGTGGACAAGCGGCCGGACTACGTGCCGCCGGAGGGCGCCAAGGCGCAGGCGGCGCTGGCCGGCAACGACCCGTTCGTCATGCAGGGCGACGGCAAGGCGTGGCTGTTCGCGCCCGCCGGCCTGGTCGACGGGCCGCTGCCGACGCACTACGAGCCGGTGGAGTCCGTCGTCGAGAACGCCTTCTACAAGCAGCAGGCCAGCCCCACGGTGGAGCGGATCGAGGGGCCGTGGAACCGGGAGAACCCCTCGCTCAGCGAGGTCTTCCCGTTCCAGGTGACCACCTACCGGCTGACCGAGCACCACACCGCCGGCGGGATGAGCCGCACGCTGCCCTACCTCGCCGAGCTCCAGCCGGAGTTCTTCGTCGAGGTCAGCCCCGAGCTGGCCGAGCTGCGCGGGCTGACCAACGGCGAGTACGCCACGCTGGTGAGCACGCGCACGGCGATCGAGGCGAAGGTGCTGGTCACCGAGCGGATCCGGCCGATCCGGCTGAGCGGCGGGCAGGTCGTGCACCAGATCGGCATGCCCTACCACTGGGCCTACAGCGGGCTGTCGACCGGTGACTCGGCCAACGACCTGCTGGGCATCGTGCTCGACGCGAACACCCACATCCAGGAGGACAAGGTCAGCACCGCCGACATCCGGCCGGGCCGGCGCCCGCGCGGGCAGGACCTGCTCGAGTTCGTCGAGTCCTACCGGCGGCGGGCGGGCGTGGCCTCGGGGAAGGTGGGCGTCAACGGGCGCGCGCCGGTCGAGGCCTCCACCGGCCAGGACCAGGCGGGCTCGTGACCGGGGCGGCTGCTGTGGCTGCCCACATGATCAGGGTCCCTGATCGTGTGGGGTCCTCCCGGGCGGTGCACGGTCGGGGAGGACCCGGTACGGCCGGGGAGGACGGCGAGCACGGCCGGCAGGGCGAGCCCGGCGCGCACGGCACGGACGGCGAGCACGGCCGGCACGGCGAGCACCGCATGGACGGCGCGACGAGGGAGGGACGGCGATGACGATCAGCTCGGCCAGCCCGGCGTTCACCGGGCGCGACCCGGAGAACCGGCTGTTCGGCCCGCTGCCCGACGTCCAGCGCGAGGCCGGCTACGAGGACCACCCCACGCGGGTGGGCTTCTTCACCGACACCTCGGTGTGCATCGGCTGCAAGGCCTGCGAGGTGGCCTGCAAGGAGTGGAACACCCTCCCGATGGACGACTCGCACGGCACGCGCGACGTCATCGGCCTGTCGGGGATGTCCTACGACAACACCGGCCAGCTCGGCGCCAACTCGTGGCGGCACGTGGCGTTCATCGAGCAGGTCCGCACCGTCGACCTGCCGATGCCGACCTTCGGCCGGCCCGGCGACGACCGGCAGGACGACGGCCCCTCGGCCGCCGGCGCCGACCCCGACAGCCTGGGCAGGGCGCAGGCCAGCGTGCTCAACGCCGAGGCGCTGTCGGAGTTCGACCCGCAGACCGGGCAGAGCGGCAGCGACAAGCAGGTCCGCTGGCTGATGAGCTCCGACGTCTGCAAGCACTGCACGCACGCCGGCTGCCTCGACGTCTGCCCGACCGGGGCGCTGTTCCGCACCGAGTTCGGCACGGTCGTGGTCCAGGGCGACATCTGCAACGGCTGCGGCTACTGCGTGGCCGCCTGTCCCTACGGCGTCATCGACCAGCGCAAGGGCGACGGCCGGGTCTTCAAGTGCACGATGTGCTACGACCGGCTGACCGACGGGCTGATGCCGGCCTGCGCGAGCGCCTGCCCCACGCAGTCGATCCAGTTCGGCGACCTCGACGAGCTGCAGGCCCGCGCCGACGCGCGGCTGGCGACGCTGAAGGCGCAGGGCGTGGAGACCGCGCGGCTGTACGGGCGCGACGAGAACGACGGCGTCGGCGGCGACGGCGCGTTCTTCCTGCTGCTCGACGAGCCGGAGGTCTACGGCCTGCCCCCGGACCCGATCGTCACCACGCGGGACCTGCCGGCCATGTGGAAGGCGGCCGGCAAGGCGGCGGCCCTCATGATCGGGGTCGCCGTGACGGCGATCGCCGGCTCGCGGCGGAGGTGACATGACCGGCGGGATCACCAGCCCGGGCTCGGGCTGGCGTCAGGCCGACCGCGGGCCCGCGGTGCAGCGGACCGGCAAGCGCCGCCGCCGCGGGGGCGGGCGCGGCCGCGGCGAGGTCGCGATGGTCGACGACGTCGAGTTCACGTCGTACTACGGCCGTCAGATCGTCAAGACGCCGGTGTGGAAGTCGCCGGACGTGCCGCTCTACCTGTTCCTGGGTGGCGCGGCGGGGTCCTCGTCGATCCTCGCGGCGCTGGCCGACGTCACCGGCCGGCCGGCGCTGACCCGGGTCGGCCGCTACACCGCCGGCGCGGGCGGGCTGCTGTCGGTGGTCGCGCTCATCCACGACCTCGGCCGCCCCGAGCGCTTCCTGCACATGCTGCGGGTGCTCAAGCCGACGTCCCCGCTGTCGGTGGGCACCTACATCCTGTCGCCGTTCAGCGCGGCGGCCGCGGCGACGGCCGGGGTGGAGCTGCTCGGCTGGTTCCCGCGCCTCAAGCGGTTCGGGGGAGTGGTCGCCGCGGTCTTCGGCGGGCCGCTGGCCACCTACACCGGCGTGCTGCTGGCCAACACCGCGGTGCCGTCGTGGCACGCGTTCCACACCCGGCTGCCGTTCGTCTTCGGCGGCTCGGCGATGGCCGCCGGTGGCGGCATCTGCCTGGCGCTGACCCCGCTGTCGGAGTCCGAGCCGGCGCGCAAGATGGCGATCATCGGCGCCGGGATCGAGCTCGCCGCGATTCGCGGTGTCGAGGGCAGCGACAGCATCGTGGCCGAGCCCTTCCACGAGGGGCGGCCCGGGCGGTTCATGCGGGCGGCCAGGGCGTGCACCTCGACGGGCATGGCGCTGGCCGTCGTCGGCGGGCGCCGGCGGTGGGGGGCGGTCGCGTCGGGGACGCTGCTGGCGGCGGGCTCCCTGCTCACCCGGTTCGGGGTCTTCGAAGCCGGCATCGCCAGCACCAAGGACCCGAAGTACACCGTCGTCCCGCAGCGGGAGCGGCTGGCCGCGCGGCAGAACGGGCACGCGTCGACCGTCACGACCTGACTCGTGAGGTCCCCGGGACGGATGTGGTGGACACGACGCGCCGACTGTGACGGACCTGTTCGCCATTGACGCTGCGTGATGGGAAGCTGACGGAGTGGTGCGCGAGCGGAAGATGATCGGACACACCGGCACGACCTGCCCCCTGTGTGGTCACCGGGGTCTGGTGCTGACCGAGTCGCGGTTCGTGCGTCGGGGGCTGGCCCGGCTGCGCCCGGGTTTCGACGCCGACGCGCGGCTCTACGAGCTGTGCAAGGAGTGCGGCGCCAAGCACACCGTGGAGCTCGCCGCCTGACCCGCCCGCGGGTCAGCCGAGCAGGCCGGCCCGCGCCTTGGCCAGCAGTGCTGTGTGCACCGCCGCGTCGATCGTGGCGGCGAACGCCGGGTCCGCGGCGTCCCGCGCGACGACGGCGTCCAGCATCTCCGGCAGCGTCGCGCCCGAGACGGTGAGCACCAGCGTGCCGCCCGCGGCGAGGAACCGGACCGCGCGGTCACCCGCCGGGATGTCCTGCACCGCCTCGGCGACGCCGAGGTCGTCGGAGATGACGACGCCGTCGAAGCCCAGGTCGCCGCGCAGCACGTCGGTGACGACGACGGGCGAGAACGCCGCCGGCGCCGACGGGTCGATCTGCGTGTAGGTGGCCGAGGCCATCATCACGAACGGTGCCGCCGGCGACCGGGCCAGCGTGCCGAACGCGGTCACCTGCTCGTCGCCGCGGGTGGTGACGGTGTCGGTGGCCGGCGCGTCGTCGGTGTTCTCGACGACCCGGCCGAGGCCGGGGAAGTGCTTGAGCGTCGCCGTCACCCCGTGCGCGGCGAGCCCGTCCACCACGGTCGCGATCGCCGGGACGGCGGTGGCCACGGTGCTGCCGTACTGCCGGCCGAACGCGCCGATCGGGGCGTTGCGCGCCTCGGTGCCGGCCGGGACGACGTCGGCGACCGGCGCGAGGTCGAGGTTGATCCCGGCCGAGGCCAGGGACGCGCCCAGGCCGTCGGCGAGCGGGGCGAGCTGGTCCAGCGGCAGCCGGCCCTGCTCCACCGCCGGGGGCAGCGCGCCGAAGCCGGGGCCGCGCAGGGTCTGCACCGCGCCCCCCTCCTGGTCCGCGGCGATCCACGGCCGCAGCGCCGGGCTCAGCTGCGTCCAGCCGGCGGTCACCGCGGCCAGGTCGGCCGCGGCGATCGAGCTGCGGCCGCGCAGGAAGACGCCGCCGATGCGGGTGTCGCGCACCATGCCGTCGGCGGCGGCCAGGCCGTCCAGCGGCACGCCGACGACGAACAGCTGCGCGATCTGCTGCCGCCGGTCCAGCCCGGCCAGGGCGGCGGCCACCAGGGCCTCGTGCTGCTGGGCGACCGGGTCCTCGGTCGGCGAGGGCGTCGCGGGCGCCGCGCTGGCCGACTCGGCGCTGCTCGACGCCGGCGGCGCCGTCGTCCCCCCGCCCGCGGCCGGGGTGCTGCCGCCGCAGGCGCTCAGCACCAGCAGCAGGAGGCTGCACAGGGTGACGAGGAACGGACGGCGCGCCACCGGCCGGGGCCGCCGACGGGCCCGGCACGCCCCGACGAGTGAGCCACTGGTGCCGGAATCGCGCTTCTGGCGACTACTCTCCACGCGCACCGGAACGGGTTCGAACAGCAAGGGGCGTCGGCCGAGCGTCGACGTCATCGGGGAGCGGGGGAGTGCCCGATGGCACACGACGATGCGGGCCTGCCGCCCGTCCAGCGGTCCGACGACCTTCCCCCGGGAGTCACGGACCCCAGCCTGCCAGGCGCTCCGGGCGCACCCGGTGAGGACATGGCCACGATCCGCCGCGCCCGCCGCGGTGGCGACGACGCGCCGGCCGATCCGCAGGCGTGGGCGCCGCCGGCCGGCCCGGCACCCCACGGCGGTCCCACCACCCCGCCGCCGGCCGGGCTGATCACGTCGATGCCCGCTCCTCGCCAGGAGACGCCGGCCCCCAGCCCGGCTCCGGCGTGGTCGGCGCCACCCGCCGCCTGGGCCGCCGCCCCGCAGGCCCCCCTGCCCCCGCAGCCGGCGCAGGCCTGGCCGCAGCCGGCGGCACAGCCGGCCCCGCAGACCGCGCCCGGCGCGTGGCCGCCGGCCGCGCAGCCCCCGGCGCCGCAGCCGTGGGACGCCTCGGCCACCGCGCCGGTCGGACCGGTCAGCGCGCCGCTGCCGGCGGTCGGCGTCCCGCAGGCCCCGCCGCAGGTCATCTGGGCCCCCGCCGCCGCTCCGGCCGCCGGCGCGCCGCGCAAGCGAGGCATCGGCCTCGGCGTGCTCATCGGTGCCCTGGTGGCGTTGCTCGTGCTCGGCGGCGGCGCGGCCACCTGGTTCTTCTTCCTCCGGCCCGCCGACGACACCTCGGCCAGCACGGCCGCGGACGACGAGCCGGCCGAGGCCGGCACCGCGGTCGCCGACGAGGAGGGCGCCGACCAGGACGCCGGCGGCAGCTCCGGCAGCGGCGGTGGCAGCACCGTGACCACCGTCCCGAAGCCGACCGAGACCGCTCCGCCGACGCCGCAGGTCTCGCCCGAGCAGCAGGCGCTGCAGCAGCTGCAGGCGATGCGCGACGCGTCGGCCGCCCGGGTGTCGCTCGACGGGCGGTGGGTCGCGCAGGTGGCGTCCAAGAGCGTCGGCATCATCGATCCGCTGCAGACCACCGAGACCGGCAGCCACCAGTTCTTCGCCGTCGACATCCTCGCCGAGAACCAGGCGCTGCGGCAGCGGGTCGCCGGCGAGGGCACCGTCCACGTGCTGCTGAGCACCGACTTCGGCCGGTCCTCGCTGGCGCCGGACGGCCAGCCGTACTGGATCACCGTGGTCGACGGCGGCTTCACCAGCGCCCAGCAGATCCGGGACTGGTGCACCGCGACCTTCTACGACCTGACCCAGCAGCAGATCGAGAACGCCTGCGCCGCGCGCACGCTCGACCCGTCGCACCCCTGAACCGCCCGTCCGCACGGCGTCGTCCTGCCCGTCCGGACGCGGTTCGCCTCGTACGCTTCCCGCGCCGATCCGGCGGCCGCCGCCGTCCGGGGTCGACGCGTCATGGACAGGAGTCGGGATGCCGCAGGTCGAGCTGACGTGGGGAGTGGCGACCCACACCGGTCAGCGCAGCGAGAACCAGGACCGGTCGCTGGCGGCGCCGCCCCTGTTCGCCGTCGCCGACGGCATGGGCGGGCACGCGGCCGGCGGCGCGGCCAGCGAGGCGGCGGTGACCGCGCTGGCCACCGCGGCCGACGGGCCGACGGTCGGCATCCCCGAGCTGCGCGCCGCGCTGGACTCCGCCGACCAGGTGATCCGCGCGCTGGGCTCCGGCGATCCCGAGCGCGGCGCCGGGACGACGGTCGCCGGGGTCGGCCTCGTCGAGAGCGGCGGCGAGCTGTTCTGGGCCGCCTTCCACGTCGGGGACTCCCGCATCTACCGCTGGTCGCCGACCACCTGGGAGCAGGTGAGCACCGACCACTCGGTGGTGCAGGAGCTCATCGACGGCGGGCAGATCTCCGTGGCGGAGGCCGCCGAGCACCCGCAGCGGCACGTGATCACCCGCGCGCTCGGCGTCGGCGCGCCGGGGGAGGCGGACTTCTCGCTGCTGCCGGTGGAGGGCGGCGAGCGCTTCCTGCTCTGCTCCGACGGGCTGACCGGCGAGCTCGACGAGGACCGGATCGGCCGGCTGGTGGGCGCCGACCTGCCGCCGGCCGAGATCGCCGACCGGCTGGTCGCCGAGGCGGTCGCGCACGGCGGGCGGGACAACGTCACGGTCGTGGTCGTCTGCGCGCACCCGGTCGCCGGGGCCGACGACGGCACCGACGTCGAGGACATCACCGTGCCCCGGCTGCCCGGCACCGCCGGGCCCCGGCCGTGACCGCGGCCCCGGGCTGGCGGCACCGCCCCGGCGCGCACTGGGCGGTGGTCGGGCCGACCGCGGCCGCGCTGCTGGTGGGCGAGGCGGCGCTGCCGCTGGCCGAGCGGATCTGGCCGTTGCTGGACAGCCCCGCCGTCGACGTCGACCGGGTGCTCGACGAGATGACCCGCGACGGCCACGCCGGCCTGCCGTCGTTCGCGCTCGTGGAGGTGACCGGTGCCGGGCTGCGGGTGCTGGTCCGCGGCACCGCGCTGGCCCGGGTGCAGCCGGACGGCGCCGAGCCGCGCACGCTGGACGGCGTCGGCTTCCGGTCGTGGCGGGAGGACGTCGTCCCGGACGCCGCGGTCGCGGCGCTGACCGTCGCCCGGGAGCAGGCGATCGGCCCGCTGCTGCCGCTGCGCGGCGGGATCGTGCGCGCCGGCGCGCTCGAGCTGGCCGGGGCCGCCGCGGCGCCCGAGGCCGCGCCGATCGTCCCGGCGCCCGCGGAGGAGGCGGCGGTGCCCGAGCCGGCCGCCGACCCCGGCCGCACCCTCGACGAGAGCTGGTTCGACGCCGAGGCCGGCCGGGCGGCGACCCCCGCGCCGGAGCCGGAGCCGGTGCCCGCGCCGGTCGCGCCCGAACCGCCCGCCGCCGAGCCCGAGCGCCCCGCGGACGAGTACTACGACCTGGTCACCGGGATGACGCAGATCGGCAGCGTCGAGGACGCCGCCGTGCGACCGGAGGAGGAGCAGCCCGCTCCGCCGCCCGCCCCGGCACCCGCCGGCCCGCCGCCCGTCGCGCCGCCGCCGGCCACCCTCCCGGCCGCCGCGCCTCCGGCCTGGGGGCCGCCGACCACGCCGCCGGTCGCCTCCTGGCCCCCACCCGGCACCGCGCCGGCCCCACCCCCGGCGCCGGCGGTCGCCCCGGCTCCCCCGCGGCCGGCTGCCGCGACCCCGCCGCCGGCTCCGTCCGGCCCGGGGCTGATCAGCAGCATCCCGTTCCTGTCGCCGCCGGCGTCCGCACCCGCGACCCCGCCGCCGGCCCCGGCACCGGTCCAGCCCGCGCCTCCCGCCGACGAGGAGGCCGTCCTCACCGTCGCCCGGGTGCCCGGCGGCGCGACGGCCGCCTCGAAGGTCGGCGCGCTGCCCGCGGTGGTCTGCCCGAGCGGCCACGCCAACCCCCCGGACGCCGAGCGCTGCCGGATCTGCCGGGCCGACGTCTCGTCGGCGCCGCAGCAGTGGGTGGAGCGGCCGGTGATCGGCCGGCTGCGCTTCGACGGCCCGCCCGGCACGGTGCCGGTCACGGGGCCGATGGTGATCGGGCGCGCCCCGCGGGCCGACCGGGTCTCCGGCGACGCGGTGCCCACGATGGTCACCGTGCCCAGCGGCGACGGTGACGTCTCCCGCTCGCACCTGCGCGTCGTCGTCGAGGGCTGGCACGTGATGGTGGTCGACCTCGACACCACCAACGGCACCATCGTCGAGGACCCGAACGGGGAGAGCCGCCGGCTGCGGCCGGACGAGGAGAAGATGATCCTGCCCGGTTCGCGGGTCGTGCTCGCCGACACCGTCGGCTTCGTCTTCGAGGCCGCACCGTGAGCTCGGCGATCCGGTCGGTGCCGCCGCAGATCCCCGGCTACACGCCCGAGGCGGCGCTGGGCACCGGCGGCTTCGCCGAGGTCTTCCTCTACCGGCAGGCGATGCCGGAGCGGGAGGTGGCGGTCAAGGTCCTCGGCGAGCGGCTGACCGGCGCGGACAGCCGGCAGCAGTTCTTCACCGAGGCCAACCTGATGGCCCGGCTGTCCACCCACCCGTACATCGTCACGATCTACACCGCCGACGTGACCGCCGACGGCCGGCCGTTCCTGGTCATGGAGTACTGCTCGGGCTCCGACCTCGCCCGCCGGGTCAAGCGCGAGCCGCTCTCGGTCGCCGAGGTGCTGCGCACCGGCATCCGCATGGCCGGTGCCGTGGAGACCGCGCACCGGGCGGGCATCCTGCACCGCGACATCAAGCCGGCCAACATCCTGGTCACCGACTTCGGGGCGCCGGCGCTGACCGACTTCGGCATCTCCGCCGCGGTGCACGACACCACCGGCATCGAGGGCCTGTCGGTGCCGTGGGCGCCGCCGGAGGTGCTCGAGGACCCGGCCCGCTCGACCGTGCAGAGCGACGTCTACTCCCTCGGCGCCACCGTGTGGCACCTGCTGGCGGGGCGCTCGCCGTTCGCCGTCCCGGGCGGGCCGAACGGGGTGCCCGACCTGGTGCACCGGATCACCTCCGAGCCGGTGCCGCGCACCGGCCGGGAGGACGTCCCCTCGCGGCTGGAGCGGGTGCTGGCCCGGGCGATGGCCAAGGACCCGGCCCAGCGGCACGCGACCGCGCTCGACCTGGCCCGTGACCTGCAGGCGGTCGAGAACGCCGAGGGCTACGCCGAGACGCCGGTCGACGTCCGGGCCGACACGCGGGGCGGGCGGCCCGCGCCGTCCGCCCCCGTCCGGCCGGCCGCGAGCCCGCCGTCGCCCGCCGATCCCGACCTCGTGCCGACGACCGGCCCGACCCGGCCGCCGGTCGCCGCGCCCGCACCGGCTCCGGTGCCGCAGCCGGTGCCGCAGCCGATGCCGCCGCCGGCGCCGGTCCCGCCGCCGCAGGCCGAGGAGCGCACCGCCGCCCGACCCGGTGCCGGCACCCCGCCGCCGGTGGACGACACCCAGGTGCGCCCGGCGGCGCCCGCCCCCGAGGAGCCGGAGCCCGCGGCGCCGCGACGCGGCCGGCTGCCGGTCGTCCTGGCCGTCGTCGCGGTGCTGCTGGTGCTCGGCGGGGTGGTCACCTGGCTGGTGACCGGCGACCCCGACCGGCCCACGCCGCCGCAGCCGACGACCGCGTCCCCGGCGACGCAGGAGGGCGTGCCGCTGGCCGTCGTCCCGGCCCCCACCGGGCTGGCCGGCGCCCGCCAGGCCGACGGCTCGCTGCTGTTCACCTGGCAGACCCCGGATCCGGCCGAGGGCGACAGCTGGGTCGTCCGCCGCACCGAGCCCGGCGCCCCCGCCGGCGCCCAGCTGGTCGGCGAGCCCGCGTTCACCGTGACCGGCGTGCCCGCCGGGGCGCAGGCCTGCGTGGCGGTGCAGGTGCGCCGGGCCGACGGCACCCTCTCCCGCGAGCCCGCCGAGGCGTGCGCCGGATGAGCGCCCCGGAGGAGACGGCGGCGTCGCGCGCCACCGTGCTGTTCTGCGGCGAGGCGCACGAGGTCTCGCCCGACCGGCCGTTCACCATCGGCCGCGACGCCGACCTCGTCGTCGACGACAACCCGTTCCTGCACCGGAGGCTGCTCAGCGTCCAGTACGACGCGGGGCTGTGGTGGCTGGCCAACACCGGCGCCCGGCTCTCGGCCACGGTCAGCGACCGCGACGGCCTGCTGCAGTCGTGGCTCGGCCCCGGCGCGGCGCTGCCGCTGGTGCTGCCGCACACCGTCGTCCTGTTCACCGCCGGGCCGACCACCTACGAGGTGGAGGTGCTGGTGCCGGCGACCTACACGCCCACCGGCGCCGGCCGGGAGGACGGCGACGCCGCCACCACCCTCGCGCCACCGGTGCTGACCGCCTCGCAGTACCTGCTGGTGCTCGCGCTGGCCGAGCCGCTGCTGCGGCAGGGGGTCAGCGGGCGCACCGAGATCCCGTCGTCGGCGGAAGCGGCACGGCGGCTGGGCTGGGCGCTGACCCGGTTCAACCGCAAGCTCGACAACGTCTGCCAGAAGCTGACCCGCAGCGGCGTCCGCGGGCTGCACGGCGCCCCGGGGGCGCTGGCCAGCGGCCGCCGGGCCCGGCTGGTGGAGTACGCGGTCGCCAGCCGGCTGGTGACGGCCGACGCGCTGCCGCTGCTCGACCAGCCGCAGGGCGACCAGCCCGACCCCGACGACGCCTGACCCGCGGCGCGGCGATCTGGACGGAACCGGACCGGTCCGTCCACCTCCTGCGGCCCCTGTGACTGCTGGGTCTCGCAACACGCGGGGTCGTACCGATCAAGCGATGCGCCGCATAGCCTTCCTGCGCACGGCAGCTGCCGGGCACGGGGGCGGCTGCTGCGAGGGACGTCGATGGGTGGACTGCGGTCTGCGTTCGCGCGCCGGCGTCGCCTCCTCTCCGGCGGTGCCGTCGGGCTCGCCGCCCTCACCCTCGCCGGCTTCGCACTCGTCAACCCCGGCTACCCGACCGCCGAGGTGGAGCTGCACGACGCCGGCATCTGGGTCACCAACGGCGGCGAGCTGCTCGTCGGCCGGGTGAACCGGCAGATCGAGGAGCTCGACGCCGCGGTCGGCGCCACCGACGACGAGGTCGACGTCGTGCAGGAGGGCGCCACCGTCTTCGCCGTCCAGTCCGCCACCGGCACGCTGCAGCGGCTCGACGTCGCCTACGTCGCGCTCGGCGACGACGTCCGCCTGCCCGCCGGCGCGCAGGTGGGCCTGGGCGGCGGCCGGGTCACCGTGCTCGACCCGTCGACCGGCGCGCTGTGGATCCGCGACGCCGACGCCGTCGGGGCGCTCGACACCAGCACCGACGAGGCCGACCTGACCGTCGGCGCCGACGGCGTGGTCGCGGTGGGGCCGACCGGCGTGGTCGCCGCGGTCTCGATCGCCGACGACGAGCTGGTCGTCGTCCCGCCGGACGGCGCGCCCAGCACCGTGCCGCTCGGCCGCGACCTCTCCGACGCGCAGGTCACCGTCGTCGGCGACCAGCCGGTCGTGCTCGACCGGGAGCGGCACGAGCTGCTCACCGCCGACGGCGAGGCGCACCCCCTCGACGACGACGGGACGGCGCAGCTCCAGCAGCCCGGCCCCGCGTCGCCCGGCGTGCTGGTGGGCACCGACGGCGCGCTGCTCGACGTGCCGCTGGCCGGCGGCGCGCCGGCGCGGCTGGCGCAGGGCAGCGGCGAGCCCGTGGCCCCGGTGCGGCTGGGCGACTGCGCGCACGGCGCCTGGCGCACCGACCCCACCTACGCCCGGTCCTGCGGGGGCGCGAGCGCCGAGCCGGTGGCCGTGCCGACCGCCGAGCCCGGCGCGGTGCTGCGCTTCCGGGTGAACCGCGGCGCGGTCGTGCTCAACGACACCGGCAGCGGCACCGTCTGGCTGCTCGACGACGCGATGACCATCGCCGAGAACTGGGACGACGTCCGCCCGCCGGACCCGACCGACGAGACCGACGAGCAGTCCGATCGGTTCGACGAGGCCGAGACCCTCGACCGGCCCGAGGTCAACACCCCGCCGGTCGCGGAGGACGACTCCTACGGCGCCCGGCAGGGGCTGCCCACGCTGCAGCCGGTGCTGGACAACGACACCGACGCCGACGGCGACGTCCTGGTGATCACCGCGGTGCAGCAGCCCGACGCCGCGCGCGGCAGCGTGCAGGTGGTCGAGGGCGGCCGCCGGCTGCAGTTCACCGCCGCTCCCGGAGCCACCGGCACCGTCGGCTACGGCTACACGGTCGACGACGGCCGCGGCGGCAGCGCCAGCGCCCAGGTGCAGGTGGAGATCCGCCCCGCCGGCGTCAACGAGCCGCCGCAGCTCAAGGGCGACCCGAGCGAGACCGTCGTCGAGCTCCGGCACGCCGTCACCCACAACGTGCTCGCCGACTGGATCGACCCCGACGGCGACGAGATGACCCTGGCCTCGGTCACCGGCCCGCCCGGCGACACCGCCACCGGTACCGCCGACGGCTTCGTCACCTACCAGGACTCCGGCACCGCGCCCGGGCTCAAGCTGGTGGACCTGGTCGTCTCCGACGGGCAGGCCGCCAGCCCCGGCCAGCTGCGGGTGCAGGTGCGCCCCGGCGGCCAGCTGCCGCCCACCGCACGCGCCGACCACGCGACCGCGTTCGCCGGCGAGCCGGTGGTCGTGGCGCCGCTGGCCAACGACACCGACCCCAACGGCGACGCGCTGCGGCTGACCGCCGTCGAGCCCGAGGGCGCGCTGGAGGTGGCGCCCGACTACGTGGCCGGCACCGTCACCCTCACCGCCGCCGCGCCCGGCTCCTACTACGCCGTCTACACGATGGCCGACGAGGGCAGCACCGCGCAGGGGCTGATCCGCCTCGACGTGCTGCCCGGCGGCTCGAACACCCCGCCGGTCGCGGTGCGCGACCTGGCCTTCGTGCCGGCCGGCGGCCGGACCACGGTCGACGTGCTCGCCAACGACGTCGACGTCGACGGCGACGTGCTGGTGCTGACCGGGATCACCGTCGCCGACGGCGCCGGGGTGTCGGTCAGCGTCGTCGACCACCGGTTCCTCACCATCGCGGCGCCGGCGCTGCTGCCCGGTCCGGTCGTCGTCACCTACACGGTGTCCGACGGGACGGCGAGCGCGCAGGGCGGCGTGATCGTGCGCAGCGCCCCGCCGAACGCGGTCAACCGCCCGCCGGTGGCCGCGCCGGACACCGTCACCGTGCGCGCCGGTGACGTCGCCACCGTCGACGTCCTGGCCAACGACACCGACCCCGACGGCGACGAGCTCTCGATCGACCCGGAGCTGGCCGAGCTGCCGTCGGCCGGCACCGTCACCGTGGTCGGCGACCGGCTGTCGGTGCAGGCGCCGGCCCAGGCCGGCACGCTGCACGCGGTCTACGTGGTGCGCGACAGCACCGGCCAGCCGGCCTCGAGCCAGCTCACCGTGCACGTCCGGCCGGACGACGGCCGCAACAGCCCGCCCACGCCGCGGGCGCTGACCGCGCGCGCCCTGGCCGACAGCCGCGCCCGCGTGGAGATCCCGCTGGCCGGCCTGGACCCCGACGGCGACTCGGTGCGGCTGGTCGGCGTGGGCAGCGCGCCCACGAAGGGGCGGGTCGTCGAGGTGGGCACCGACCACCTGGTCTACGAGGCCTACGACGAGCCGGGCACCGACACCTTCACCTACGTCGTCGAGGACCGCTTCGGCCTGACCGGCACCGCCACGGTCAAGGTCGGCATCGCGCCCCGACCGCCGGGCAACCAGCCGCCGACCGCCCAGCGCGACGACGTCACCACCCGGCCCGGCCGGACGCTCACCGTCGACGTGCTGGTCAACGACTCCGACCCCGACGGCGACAGCGTCTTCTTCGCCACCGAGCCGTTCGAGGGCGCCGAGGACCTCGACGTCCGGCTCAGCGGCAACCGCGTGCGGATCGTCGCCCCCGACGAGGGCTCGGTGACCGTCGGCTACCGGATCACCGACCGGCACGGCGGCGAGGCGCTGGGCACCCTGACGGTGTCGGTGGACGGCGCGGCGCCGCTGCTGCCGCCGGTGGCCGTCGACGACGTCGTCCCCACCGAGGTGCTGGTGCCCGGGGAGTGGGTGCCGGTCGAGGTGCTGGCCAACGACCGCGATCCCGACGGCTCGGCCGAGGACCTCTCGGTCTCCCTGGACGTCGGCTCCGACGTCGCGCGGACCGACGAGCTGGGCCGGGTGCTGGTGCGCGCGACGGCGCAGCCGCAGACCATCCCGTACACCGTCGAGGACGTCGACGGCCTGACCTCCTCGGCCGTCGTGCTGGTGCCGCGGGCCGGGGACCTGGCGCCGCGGTTCCGCGAGGGCGCCCAGCGCCAGACCGTCGGCGCGGGCGGATCGACGTGGGACCTCGCCGACCTCGTCGAGGACCCGGAGGGCGCCGACGTCCGGCTGACCGGCTCGGACATCAGCGCGACGCGCTCGGACGGCGGCCGGCTGGCAATCGACGAGACGACGCTGACCTTCACCCCCGCGCCCAACTACGCCGGCCCGGCGTCGCTCACCTTCGAGGTGACCGACGGCAGCAGCAGCGCCGAGCGGCCCGACGGCAACACCGCGCTGCTCACCCTGCTGATCACCGTGGACACCGACGTCAACCAGCCGCCGGTGTTCATCGGGGCCTCGATGACGGCGGTGCTCGGCGAGGACGCCTCGCGGCTGGACCTCGACGACCTCGTCGACGACCCGGACGGCGGCGACCCGGTGTTCGAGCTGCCCGACGCCGCGCAGCTGCCGGCCGGCTTCGACGTCTCGCTGGACCGGGGGTCGACGCTGCGGGTGGCGGCCGCACCGGGTGCCACCCCGGGCCTGATCGGCCGGCTGAAGCTGTCGCTCAGCGACGGGGAGAACCCGCCGCAGGACGCGTGGGTGGACCTCCGCGTCGTCTCCAGCGACCGGCCGCTCACCCAGGCCGTCGCCGACACCGCGACCGCCGACCAGGGCGACGAGATCACCGTCGACGTCCTGGCCAACGACGTGAACCCCTATCCCGGGGAGCCGCTCACCCTGACCGGGGCGAGCCTGGTCGGCCAGGGCGCGGAGGTCGGCACCGACGGCAACCGGGTCACCGTCCGCCCGCGCGCGGACTTCGTCGGCACGGTGACCGTCGAGTACTCGGTGCAGGACCAGACCGGCGACCAGAGCCGCGAGGTGCGTGGCCTGCTGACCGTCGCCGTCCGCGGCGTGCCCGAGCGGCCGGTGGCGCCGGCGGTGCTGGAGAGCCGCAACCGCGAGGTCGTGCTGTCCTGGGCCGCGCCGGCCTCGAACGGGGCGCCGATCACGGACTACGTCGTCCAGGGCAGCGGGGTCTCCCAGACCTGCCCGACGACCACCTGCACCATCACCGGGCTGCGCAACGGCGACACCTACACGTTCACCGTGGTCGCCAGGAACGAGGTCGGCGACAGCCCGGCCAGCGCGCCGTCCGGCCCGGCCCGGCCCGACACCCAGCCCGGCGTGCCGGCCGCGCCGGTGCTGACCTTCGGCGACGGCGAGCTGACCGTCGCCTGGAGCGCGCCGGCCAACGAGGGCTCCCCGATCACCTCCTACGACGTGGAGCTCTCGCCGGGGAGCACGGCCACGGTCACGGGCACCTCGCACACGTTCACCGGCCTGACCAACGGCCAGAGCTACACCGCCCGGGTGCGGGCGCACAACAGCGCGCCCAACCCGGGGGAGTGGAGCCCGAGCTCGGCGCCGGAGATCCCGGCGGGCGTGCCCGACCGGCCGGCCGCACCGGTCGCCACCCCGGCCGGCGGCGAGCTCGGCAACCAGGTGCAGGTGTCGTGGACGGCGCCGGCCACCAACGGCGCGCCGATCGACGCCTACACGCTGGAGATGCGGCAGGGCGCCACCGTGGTCAACACCCGCACCTATCCGGGTGGGACGACGTCGGACACGCTGCCCGCGCAGAACGCGCAGGACTACACGTTCGTGGTGACCGCACGGAACAAGGCGGGGCTCTCGGAGCCGAGCCCGGCGTCGGCCACGGTGCGGGCCTTCGGCGCGCCGTCGAAGGTGCAGGGGGTCAGCGCGACCGCCACGGGCAGCAACGGCGTGGTCCGGCTGGACTTCGCGCCGGCCCAGGACAACGGCCAGGCCGTCACGGAGTACCGCGTGGTCATCAGCCCCGGCGGCGCCACCCGGACCGTGGGTGGCCCCGGCCAGCAGATCACCGGGCTGACCAACGGCACCGACTACCGGTTCACCGTGCAGGCCTGCAACACCTACTGCGGACCGGCGAGCGACCAGTCCGCGGCGGTCCGGCCCTACGGCCCGCCGGGGGCGCCGCAGGTGTCGGCGTCGGCGGCCGGCCCGCAGACGATCCGGTTCAGCTGGAGCCCGCCGGCGGAGAACGGCCGCCGGATCACCGGGTACCAGTACAACGTCGACGGCGGTGGCTGGTCGGGCACGACGTCGGCCACCAGCGTCGACGTCGGCACCGGGTACAACACGCCCCGGCGGATCCAGGTGCGCGCGGTCGACGAGGCCGGGTCGCTGGGGGCGGACGGTACGGCCAGCGGCGGGCCGTCGCCGGCCAGCGTGACGGTGAGCCGTGGCGCCCACCAGACGGTCGCGGGCTGCGACGACGCCCAGTGCGGGTACATCGTCATCGACCTGCACGGGCTGCGGCCCAACCAGTCGTTCCGGGTCACCTACGGCTCCGACGACCCCGGCGGGCCGAGCGCGCTGAACGCCCGCCCCCACACGATCACCAGCGACGGCGCCGGCAACGCGCACGTCGTCGGGCCGAAGGTCTACGGCTACCCGAACAACCACGTCTGGGTCACCGTCGACGGCCTGGAGTCCAACCACCTCCTCTGGGGCTACCGGTGACCCCGGGCGCCCCCAGCACCAGCACCACCGAGAAGCGGAGAGCAGCAGCGTGACCATGACCCCCGACGAGGCCCGCTGGTTCGCCGGCACCGTCGACGCGATCGTCGCCAACGTCGGCCGCGCCGTGCTCGGCAAGGAGCACGTCGTCCGGCTGGCGGTGACCTGCCTGCTCACCGAGGGCCACCTGCTGCTCGAGGACTACCCGGGCACCGGCAAGACCTCGCTGGCCAAGTCGCTGGCCAACACCGTGCAGGGCAGCCAGAGCCGGATCCAGTTCACCCCGGACCTGCTGCCCGGCGACGTCACCGGCGTCACCGTCTACGACCAGCGGACGATGACCTTCGACTTCCACAAGGGGCCGATCTTCGCCAGCATCGTGCTGGCCGACGAGATCAACCGCGCCTCGCCCAAGACCCAGTCGGCGCTGCTGGAGGTCATGGAGGAGGGCACCGTCACCGTCGACGGCGTCCGGCACGACGTCGGCTCGCCGTTCATGGTCATCGCCACCCAGAACCCCGTGGAGCAGGCCGGCACCTACCGGCTGCCGGAGGCCCAGCTCGACCGGTTCCTCATGAAGACCTCGCTGGGCTATCCCGACCACCAGGCGACCGTGGCGCTGCTGGCCGACGCCAGCAATCGCAGCCGCGCCGGAGAGCTGGCGCCGGTGGTGACCGCCGAGGTGGTCGCCCAGATGGCCGGCCTCGCCGACACCGTGCACGTCGACCCGGCGGTGCTCGAGTACGTGAGCACGATCGCCACCGAGAGCCGCCGGGCGCCCGACATCCGGGTCGGCATCTCGGTGCGCGGGTGTCTGGCGCTGGTGCGCGCGGCGAAGACGTGGGCGGCCATGCAGGGCCGGCACTACGTGATCCCGGACGACGTCAAGCAGCTGGCCGAGCCGGTGCTGGTGCACCGGATCATGCTCGACCCGGAGGCCGAGTTCGCGGGGAAGACCGCCACCCAGGTGATGCAGCAGGTGGTCGCCGACATCGCCCCGCCGGCGCAGCGAGCCGCATGAGGGCGGTCCTCCCCGCCATTCGCGCGCGAATGGCGGC
>NZ_JBJGZW010000029.1:0-59904 GCF_054050695.1 Blastococcus sp. SYSU D00820 | reverse complement strand
ATGTTGGAGGGTGGGGGGTGCCTATTATATGCGCCGATCGGGGGCGACAAACGGGGCCGGGCGGGGGGGGGGGGCCCCGCGCCCCGCCCCCGCCCCGGGCGACCGGTCAGTACTGCAGCAGCTGACCGGGGTAGATCACGTGCGGGTTGCTGACGGTGTCGCGGTTCTGCGCGTAGAGGGCCTGCCAGCCGCCCTCGACGTGCAGCTTGCGGGCGATCTTCTTCAGCGTGTCGCCCCGCTGGACGGTGTAGGTCTCCTCGTCGTCGTCGACCGCCGGTGCGGGGGCCGGCGTGGCGACCGGAGCGGGCGCCGGCGCGGGGGCCGGGGCCGGGGCGGGGGCCGGAGCCGGCGCCGGGGCCGGAGCCGGGGACCCCAGGTTGACCGCCTCGGGGAGGCTCGGGTCGAGGTTGCGACCGCAGTTGTCCCAGGCGCCGGGGCCCTGGGCGTCGAGCGTGCGCTCGGCGACGGCGATCTGCTCCTCGCGGGTGGCCAGGTCGGCACGCGGGGCGTAGGCGAGGCCGCCGAACGCCTCCCAGGTGCCCTGCCGGAACTGCAGGCCGCCGTAGAAGCCGTTGCCGGTGTTGATGGCCCAGTTGCCGGTGGACTCGCACTGGGCGACGGCGTCCCAGTCGTTGGGCGAGGCGGCGGCGGCCGGGCCGGCCAGCATGCCGAGCGAGGCCGCGGCCGCGCCGGCGGTGAGGACGGTGTTGCGGGCGATCTTCGCGCCGCGCTGAGGGGAGGGCGCGCGGTGGCGACCGACATAGGACGTGCGCATGGATGTACTCCGATCCGCCGCCGGCGAGGTGAGCTGTCGGGTTCGGGACGATCGGTTCCCGGCCGCGGACGCGGCTTCACCCCCAGGCGCGGACGTGCCGCACCGAGTCGGGTCCCCCACCCCCGTCCTGGACTGTTCCAGAACAGACGGACGCCGACGGACGGGGTTGGGCGGATCGGCTCCGGCCTCGATACCGGACGATCGAGTGCCGCTAGAAGATAACGGTTAGGTCACGACACGTCCACCCCCACCCCCGGGGCCCCGCAGGGCCCCGGGGGCAGCGGTCAGCTGTCCCGGACGAGCAGCGCGACCGGCAGCCGGGCGAGCAGCGGACCGACGGCCAGGCCGCCCGAGTCGCTGACCAGCCGCTCCCCGGTGAACAGGTCGCGCCAGGCGCCGGTGGGCAGTTCCAGGGCGGTGTCGCCCCAGCCGGTGCCGGCCAGCGCCACCGGCAGCCGCGTGGCAACGGTCACCGCGCCGCCGCGGTCGAAGGCGACGACGTGCCCGGCGGCGGGGCCGGTGGCGGTCAGCGGCGTGTAGCCGGTGAACAGCTCCGGGGTGTCCCGCCGGGCCCGCAGGGCGCGCGAGACGACGAGCAGCTTGGCCGCCCCCGTCTCGTCGACGCCGGGCACCCAGCCCTCGTCCAGCCGGGCGAGCAGCCGGCGGCGCAGGTCGTAGTCGACCGGCCGCCGGTTGTCGGGGTCGACCAGCGAGTGGTCCCACAGCTCGGTGCCCTGGTAGACGTCGGGGACGCCGGGCATCGTCAGCTGCAGGAGCTTCTGCGACAGCGAGTTCGACCAGCCCGCCGGCGCGATCCGCGCGACGAACGCGGCGATCTCGTCGCGGGTCCGCTCGTCGTCGAAGGCGGCGTCGACCAGCGCGTGCAGCTGCGCCTCGAACTCCTCGTCCTGGTCGGTCCAGGTGGTGGAGGTGCCCGCCTCGCGGGCGGCCTTCTCGGCGAAGGCGTGCGCCCGCTCCCGGGATAGCGGCCAGGCGCCGACCAGGTTCTGCCAGACCAGGTGGGCCATCGGCCGGTCGGCCAGCGGGTGCCGCGCCAGCAGCCCGCGCACCAGCCCGGACCACTCGGTCGGCAGCTCGGCGAGCACCGCCAGCCGGGCGCGGGTGTCCTCGCTGCGCTTGGTGTCGTGGGTCGACAGCGTGGTCATCGACTGCGGCTTGACCGCCAGCCGGTGCACCTGCGCGGCGTGGAACTCCTCGACGGTCCGGCCGAAGTGCGCCGGGTCGCCGCCCACCTCGTTGAGCATGGTGAACCGCGCCCACCGGTAGTAGGCGCTGTCCTCGACGCCCTTGGCCATGACCGGGCCGCTGGTCTGCTCGAACCGGGTCGCCGCCTCGGTGCCGGCGGTGGCCAGCACCGGGTGCAGCGCGTCGAGCGCGGCCACCAGGTCGGGACGGCGGTCGCGCACCGCGGCCACCGTGGCGTCCAGGTGCTCGCGGCCGTCGGGCAGGTAGCTGCGGTACACGGGGAAGGAGGCCAGCAGCTCGGCCAGCGCCTCGGTCTGCTGCTCGCGGTCCACGCCCGGCAGGTCGCCGATCACCCGCACCAGCCGCGCGACCTCCGAGCCGAGGATCCCGTCGGTGACCTCGCGCTTGCAGTCGTGCACCAGCCGCGCGTAGTCGACCTCGCCTCCGGCCAGCTCGGTGTCCAGCGCGGTGAGCGCCCCCTCGCCGGCCGGGTCGACCAGCACGCCGTCCACCTCGGCGAGCGCGTCGTAGCCGGTGGTGCCGGCCGCCCGCCAGCTGTCCGGCAGCTCCTCGCCGGGCTCGAGGATCTTCTCGACGACCGTCCAGCGGCCGCCGGAGGCCTCGGCCAGCCGGTCCAGGTAGCCCTTGGGGTCGGCCAGGCCGTCGGGGTGGTCGATCCGCAGCCCGTCCACCGCTCCCTCGCGGACGAGGTCGAGCACCAGCCGATGGGTGGCCTCGAAGATCTCCGGGTCCTCGGCGCGCAGCCCCGCGAGGGTGTTGATCGCGAAGAACCGGCGGTAGTTGAGGTCGGTGTCGGCCCGCCGCCAGTCGACCAGCTCGTAGTGCTGGCGGGCGTGCACCTCCTGCGGGGTGCCCTCCTCCGTGCCGGGAGCCAGCGGGAAGCGGTTGTCGTAGTACCGCAGCTCCCCGCCTGTGCTGCCCTCACCCGCCCCGCCGACGACCTCCAGCTTCTCGACGTCGTCGGCCGACCCCAGCACGGGCAGCCGCACCTTGCCCCCGCCGAAGTCCCAGTCGATGTCGAAGGCGCCGGCGTGCACGCTGTCGCGCCCGTGCTGGAGCACGTCCCACCACCACGGGGCCTCGGCCGGGTCGGCCACCCCCATGTGGTTGGGCACCAGGTCGAGCACCAGCCCGAGCCCGGCGGCGTGCAGCGCCTCGACCAGCCGGTCGAAGCCCTCCCGGCCGCCGCGGGACTCGTCGATGTGCGCGTGGTCGACGGTGTCGTAGCCGTGCGTGCTGCCCGCCGCCGACCGCAGCAGCGGGGAGGCGTAGGCGTGGGTCACGCCGAGGCCGGCCAGGTAGTCGGCGATCCGCGCGCCGTCGCCGAGCGTGTAGTCGGCGGTGAACTGCAGGCGGTAGGTCGCCCCCGGCACGTCCCGGCGGCGGTCGGTGCCCCCGGTCACGGCGCGGCGTGCAGGACGACGGTGGCGCGGGCCTCGACGGTGAGCGTGTCGCCGGCCTTGACGGTCACGGGCTCGACCGCGCCGAGCTCGGCGGTGTCGACCACGACGGTCCAGCCCTCGGCGTACTCGCCGGGAGGCAGGGTGAACTCGATCGGCTCGTGGTGGGCGTTGAACAGCAGGTAGAAGCAGTCGTCGACGACGTCCTCCCCGCGCTCGTCGGTCTCGCGGATGCCGTGGCCGTTGAGGTACATGGCCAGCGACTTGGCGAAGCCGGCGTCCCAGTCCTCGTCGGACATCAGCTCCCCGGCGGGGGTGAACCAGGCGACGTCCTGCACCGGGTCGCCCTCCTCGCGGCGCACCGGCCGGCCGTGGAAGAACCGCCGGCGCCGGAACGTCGGGTGGTCGGTGCGCAGCTTGGTGACCAGCTTGGTGAACTCCAGCAGGCCCTGGTCGACGTTCTCCCAGTCGATCCAGGTGAGCTCGGAGTCCTGGCAGTAGCCGTTGTTGTTGCCGCTCTGGCTGCGCCCGAGCTCGTCGCCGTGCAGCAGCATCGGCACGCCCTGGCTGAGCATCAGCGTGGCGATGAAGTTGCGCCGCTGGCGGGCGCGCAGCGTCAGGATCTCCGGGTCGTCGGTCTCGCCCTCGACCCCGCAGTTCCAGCTGCGGTTGTGGCTCTCGCCGTCGTTGTTGCCCTCGCCGTTGGCCTCGTTGTGCTTCTCGTTGTAGGAGACGAGGTCGTTGAGGGTGAACCCGTCGTGCGCGGTGACGAAGTTGATGCTGGCCACCGGGCGCCGGCCGGAGTGCTTGTAGAGGTCGGCCGAGCCGGAGATGCGGCTGGCGAACTCGCCGATGGTGGCGTCCTCGCCGCGCCAGAAGTCGCGGACGGTGTCGCGGTACTTGCCGTTCCACTCGGTCCACAGCGCGGGGAAGTTGCCCACCTGGTAGCCGCCATCGCCGACGTCCCACGGCTCGGCGATCAGCTTCACCTGGCTGACGATCGGGTCCTGGTGCACCAGGTCGAAGAAGGCGCTCAGCCGGTCGACCTCGTGGAACTGCCGGGCCAGGGTGGAGGCGAGGTCGAAGCGGAAGCCGTCGACGTGCATCTCGGTGACCCAGTAGCGCAGCGAGTCCATGATCAGCTGCAGCGACTGCGGATGCCGGACGTTGAGCGAGTTCCCGGTGCCCGTGGTGTCCATGTAGTACTGCTCGTCGCCCTCGACGAGGCGGTAGTACGCCTGGTTGTCGATGCCCTTGAACGACAGCGTCGGGCCCATGTGGTTGCCCTCGGCGGTGTGGTTGTAGACGACGTCGAGGATGACCTCGATGCCCGCCTCGTGCAGGGCGCGGACCATGCCCTTGAACTCCTGCACCTGCTGGCCGTCGCTGGCCTGGGCGTACTCGTTGTGCGGGGCGAAGAAGCCGATCGTGTTGTAGCCCCAGTAGTTGCGCAGCCCCTTCTGCAGCAGGGTGTCGTCCTGCACGAACTGGTGCACCGGCATGAGCTCGATCGCGGTGATGCCGAGGTCCTGCAGGTGCTCGATGACCGCGGGGTGCGCGATGCCCGCGTACGTGCCGCGCAGCTCCTCGGGGATGCGCGGATGGGTCATCGTCAGGCCCTTGACGTGGGCCTCGTAGATGACGGTCTTGTTGTACGGCGTCTTCGGCGGGCGGTCGACGCCCCAGTCGAAGTACGGGTTGACGACGACGGACTTCGGCATGTGCGCCGCGGAGTCGTCGTCGTTGCGCTCGCCGGAACCGAACCGGTACCCGAAGCACGCCTCGTCCCAGTCGATGGAGCCGTCGATGGCCTTGGCGTAGGGGTCGAGCAGCAGCTTGTTCGGGTTGCAGCGCAACCCCTTCTCCGGCTCGTACGGGCCGTGCACGCGGAAGCCGTAGCGCTGTCCGGGCTGCACGCCCGGGAGGAAGGCGTGCCAGACGTAGCCGTCCATCTCGGGGAGCCGGATGCGCTCCTCGTTGCCGGCCTCGTCGAACAGGCAGAGCTCGATCTTCTCGGCGACCTCGCTGAAGATCGCGAAGTTGGTGCCGGTGCCGTCGTAGGTGGCACCGAGCGGATAGGCGCTGCCAGGCCAGACCTGGGTCATCGTGGGGGTTCCTCCTGCGCTGGCGCCCCCGGGGGCTTCGGGGGCCGGTGGCCTCCCCGCCGGGGCCGTCGGAGGGGAGGTCGGTGCACGTGGTGCTCCAGGCCCCCCGTTGCCCCCGACGGGGCGCCGCCACACCTGGACGGCGGCGGGACGGCAGGAGAGATCGCTCACCGGCTTCCTCCGGACGCGACGACGCCCCCCACGGCGGGGCCGCGGGGGGCGTCGTGCGCAGGTCGGGGCGGTCCCGGGGCCGTCCGGACGGACGCCGTGGGCGCCGAACCGGGGTCCGACCTCGCCCGGCGCGGCCGGGTGGCGCTGGTCCCCGGTCGGGACCGCTCCTGCGACACGGCACGGTAGGGGGAGGGCGGTACGGGGACAAGTACCGGGGGTGCCCGGCCCGCGCGGCGCCGTCCCACCGGGCACGGACGTCGCAGCGGCGCCGTCCTGTCACACCCCCGTCGTACCGTCGTCCCGTGCGAGCGAAGACCGACCTGAAGCGACCCACCCGCGGGCGGTTCCGCGTGGTCAGCGAGTTCGAGCCCTCGGGCGACCAGCCGGCGGCGATCAAGGCGCTGGCCGAGCGGGTCAACGCCGGCGAGCAGGACGTCGTCCTGCTCGGTGCCACCGGCACCGGCAAGTCGGCCACCACCGCCTGGCTCGTGGAGCAGGTCCAGCGGCCCACGCTGGTGATGGCCCCGAACAAGACGCTCGCCGCCCAGCTGGCCAACGAGTTCCGCGAGCTGTTCCCGGACAACGCCGTCGAGTACTTCGTCAGCTACTACGACTACTACCAGCCCGAGGCCTACGTCCCCCAGACCGACACCTACATCGAGAAGGACTCCTCGATCAACGAGGAGGTCGAGCGGCTGCGGCACTCGGCGACCAACAGCCTGTTCACCCGGCGCGACGTGATCGTGGTGGCCACCGTCTCCTGCATCTACGGCCTCGGCACGCCGGAGGAGTACGTCGAGCGCGCGCTGAAGATCAAGGTGGGGGAGGAGCGCGACCGCGACGAGCTGCTGCGCACCCTGGTCACCGAGCAGTACACGCGCAACGACCTGTCCTTCACCCGCGGCACCTTCCGGGTCCGGGGCGACACGATCGAGGTCTTCCCGGTCTACGAGGAGCTCGCCGTCCGGATCGAGATGTTCGGCGACGAGGTCGAGCGGCTGTACTACCTCCACCCGCTGACCGGCGAGGTGGTGCGCGAGGTCGACGAGCTGTTCGTCTTCCCGGCCACCCACTACGCGGCCGGGCCGGAGCGGATGGAGCGGGCGATCGCCTCGATCGAGGCGGAGCTGGAGACGCGGCTGGCGGAGCTGGAGCGCCAGGGCAAGCTGCTGGAGGCCCAGCGGCTGCGCATGCGCACCACCTACGACATCGAGATGATGCGCCAGGTCGGGTTCTGCTCCGGCATCGAGAACTACTCGCGGCACATCGACGGCCGCGCCCCCGGCAGCGCCGGCTCCTGTCTGCTCGACTACTTCCCCGACGACTTCCTGCTCGTCATCGACGAGTCGCACGTCACCGTGCCGCAGATCGGCGGCATGTACGAGGGCGACATGAGCCGCAAGCGCACGCTGGTCGAGCACGGCTTCCGGCTGCCCTCGGCGATGGACAACCGCCCGCTGAAGTGGGAGGAGTTCACCGAGCGCATCGGCCAGACGGTGTACCTGTCTGCCACCCCGGGCCCCTACGAGCTGGGCCGCACCGGCGGCGAGTTCGTCGAGCAGGTCATCCGGCCGACCGGCCTGGTCGACCCCGAGGTCGTGGTCAAGCCGACCAAGGGCCAGATCGACGACCTCGTGCACGAGATCCGGCTGCGCACCGAGAAGGACGAGCGCGTCCTGGTCACCACGCTCACCAAGAAGATGGCCGAGGACCTCACCGACTACCTGCTCGAGATGGGCATCAAGGTGCGGTACCTGCACTCGGAGGTCGACACCCTGCGCCGGGTGGAGCTGCTGCGCGAGCTGCGCCAGGGCGAGTACGACGTGCTGGTCGGCATCAACCTGCTCCGCGAGGGCCTCGACCTCCCCGAGGTCTCCCTGGTGGCGATCCTCGACGCCGACAAGGAGGGCTTCCTCCGGTCGGGCACCTCGCTGATCCAGACGATCGGCCGCGCGGCGCGCAACGTCTCCGGGCAGGTGCACATGTACGCCGACAAGATCACCCCCTCGATGGCCACGGCCATCGAGGAGACCAACCGCCGCCGCGAGAAGCAGATCGCCTACAACCGCGAGCGCGGCATCGATCCGCAGCCGCTGCGGAAGAAGATCGTCGACATCCTCGACGGCATCTACCGCGAGGCCGAGGACGCCGGCAGCGGCGGCGAGCTGCTCGGCGGCTCGGGCCGCCAGCAGTCCCGCGGCAAGTCGCCGGTGCCCGGGCTGTCGTCGAAGAAGGCCGGCAAGGCCGGGTCGATCGACGTCCAGGGGCTGCCGCGCAACGAGCTGGCCGATCTCATCCAGCAGATGAACGACCAGATGCTGGCCGCCGCCCGCGAGCTGCAGTTCGAGGTGGCCGCCCGGCTGCGCGACGAGCTGCAGGAGCTGAAGAAGGAGCTGCGGCAGTTCGACGCCGCGCACGCCTGACAGGAGCCCCGTGCCCCCCCCTTCGCGGAGGAGACCTACCCGTGGGGGGACGCGGAGCTGGTCGGCACGGCGTTCGCCTCCATCGGCCGGTACGGGTGGAACAGCGTCGACCGGACCGGTCCGGTGCCCGACGACGAGGTCCGCGAGCTGGTCGGCGCCTCCGACGACGCGATCGTCAGGGCACCGCCCGAGCGGCTGCGGCCGGCCTGAACCGTCGCTCCTCGGCGTTCCGGGAACTCAGCGGCGGCGCCGCTCGTTCCACCCCTTCGAGACCGCCTGACCCGACGGCCCCGCTGTCGCGCGTCCGGGTGGCTTCACCGTGGAGGGGAGTATCCCTGCGCGGCAGTGTCGTCAACACGGGGTCCGATGGCCCCCGGCGCTGCCGGCCACCGGCTCCGGGCCCGTGGCGGGAGAGACCTCCGGCAACGACACCTGCCTGTCGACCGGAGGAACTGCATGGACGTCCCGCTCTGGATCTGGGCCATCACGATCGTCGCGATCGTGGGCATGATCGCCTTCGACTTCATCGGTCACGTGCGGACACCGCACGCCCCCACCCTCAAGGAGTCGGCGACCTGGTCGGCGGTCTACGTCGGCATCGCCGTCGTCTTCGGCCTGCTCGTCTGGTGGTTCGCCGGTGGCACCTACGGCGGTGAGTACTTCGCCGGCTTCATCACCGAGAAGAGCCTGTCGGTCGACAACCTCTTCGTCTTCGTCCTGATCATGGCGAGCTTCGCGGTGCCCCGGGAGCTGCAGCAGAAGGTGCTGCTGTTCGGCATCGCCTTCGCGCTGGTCCTGCGCACCGTCTTCATCTTCATCGGCGCCGCGGCCATCGAGAACTTCAGCTGGATCTTCTACCTCTTCGGGGCCTTCCTCCTGTACACCGCCTGGGCGCAGGCCCGCAGCGGCGGCCACGACGACGACGAGGAGTTCAAGGAGAACGCGGTCCTCCGGCTGACCCGCCGGGTCCTGCCGACCACCGAGGACTACCACTCCGACCGGCTCACCACGAAGATCAGCGGCAAGCGGCACATCACGCCGCTGTTCATCGCCCTGATCGCCATCGGCAGCGCCGACATCCTCTTCGCGGTCGACTCGATCCCGGCGATCTTCGGCCTGACCCAGGAGACCTACCTGGTGTTCACGGCCAACGCCTTCGCGCTGCTCGGCCTCCGCCAGCTGTTCTTCCTGCTCGACGGCCTGCTCGACCGGCTGGTGTACCTGGCCTACGGCCTGGCCGTCATCCTCGGCTTCATCGGGGTCAAGCTGGTCATCCACGCGCTGCACACCAACGAGCTGCCGTTCATCAACGGCGGCGAGCACGTCACCGCGATCCCGGAGATCCCGACCTGGCTGTCGCTCACCGTCATCCTGGTGACCCTGCTGGTGACCACCGTGGCGAGCCTGGCGAAGAACCGCCGGACCGCGGCCGTCGCCCAGGCCGGCCACCCGCGGGCCGGCGAGCCCGGCGCCGACGAGGAGGGCCGCCACGTCGCGGCCCCGGGGGTGCAGCAGGTCTCCACGACGGGCTCCGCGACCGGAACGGCCGACGGGCCGCCCGAGCCGCGGCGGGCCGCGGTGGAGTCACCGCGGACCCCGCCGTCGTCCTGACCGGCGCAGACGCGTCCCCTCGGCGGCCGTCGGTCCCTCGAGGACGCGGCGAGCCGCCGAGCGGGACACTCCGCAGGCCACGGCCGGGCCGTTAGTCTGCGGATCGCTCCGAGCCCACGTCCGGGCCGGAGTTCGGGGGCGGGTCGCCGGCGACCCGGGCGAGGAGGAGCGCACACGTGAGCGTCAGTCTGTCCAAGGGTGGCAACGTCTCCCTCAGCAAGCAGGCCCCCGGCCTGACCGCCGTCCTCGTGGGCCTGGGCTGGGACGCCCGGTCGACCACCGGTGCGGACTTCGACCTGGACGCGTCGGCGCTGATGCTGGGCGAGGACGGCAAGATCCTGTCGGACTCGCACTTCGTCTTCTTCAACAACCTGCAGAGCCCCGACGGCTCCGTGGAGCACACCGGCGACAACCTCACCGGTGAGGGCGAGGGCGACGACGAGGCGATCAGGGTCGACCTCGCCGCCGTCCCGGCCGAGTGCCAGAAGATCGTCTTCCCGGTCAGCATCTACGACGCCGAGTCCCGTGGGCAGAGCTTCGGGCAGGTCCGCAACGCCTTCATCCGCGTGGTGAACCAGGCCGGTGGCGCCGAGATCACCCGGTACGACCTCTCCGAGGATGCCTCCACCGAGACCGCCATGATCTTCGGCGAGCTCTACCGCAACGCCGGGGAGTGGAAGTTCCGCGCGGTGGGGCAGGGCTACGCTTCGGGGCTGAGTGGCATCGCGAAGGACTTCGGCGTCAACGTCGGCTGACCGCCGGCGGGGCGCCGCGGCCGGAGCCGGCACCCGCACCCCGGGTCCGCCGCCGCGGTGCCCCGTCCGTCGAACCCCGCACCCCAAGGACTCACGTGATCCTGCGAACCTTCGGCTGGTCCTTCGGGGTCACCATCGCCAGCCTCGTCGCCGCCTTCCTGTACGGCAGCTGGGAGGCGCTGCTGCTCTGCGCCATCCTCGGCGTGCTCGAGGTCTCCCTGTCGTTCGACAACGCCGTGGTGAACGCCAAGGTGCTCGAGCGGATGAGCGAGTTCTGGCAGCGCATCTTCCTCACCATCGGCATCCTCATCGCCGTCTTCGGCATGCGGCTGGTCTTCCCGCTGCTGATCGTCGGCCTCACCGCGAACCTCGGCCCGATCGAGGCGGTCGACCTCGCGCTGGAGGGCGGTGACCCCGAGGAGCCGGGCACCTACGGGTACCTCCTCAACGAGGCGCACCCGCTGATCGCCTCCTTCGGCGGCATGTTCCTGCTGATGCTCTTCCTCGACTGGCTGTTCGAGGAGCGCGACATCACCTGGCTGAGCTGGCTGGAGCGCCCGCTGGCCCGGATCGGCAAGCTCGACGCGCTGGCCGTCATCGTCGCCGCCGTCTCGCTCGTGCTCGCCGCCGAGTTCCTGGCCGAGGAGGACGTGCGGACCTCGGTGCTGATCTCCGGGATCCTCGGCCTGGTCACCTACCTCGCCGTCAACGGGCTGGGCTCGCTGTTCGAGTCCAGCGGGCTCGCCGACGACGAGGACGCCCCGGCCGACGGCGAGGAGACGCCGCGGCCGCCGGCCGGGCGCACGGAGAAGGGCGCCGTGGCGACCGAGACCCGCACCGGTGGGCCCACCCAGCTGGCCAAGGCCACCGGCAAGGCCGGCTTCTTCCTGTTCCTGTACCTCGAGGTGCTCGACGCCTCGTTCAGCTTCGACGGCGTCATCGGCGCCTTCGCGATCACGTCGGACCCGATCATCATCGCCCTCGGCCTCGGCCTGATCGGCGCGATGTTCGTCCGCTCGATCACCGTCTACCTGGTCCGCCAGGGGACGCTGGCGCAGTACGTGTACCTGGAGCACGGCGCGCACTGGGCCATCGGTGCCCTCGCCGCCATCCTGCTGCTGAGCCTGGAGTGGCACATCCCCGAGCTGATCACCGGCCTGATCGGGGTGGTCTTCATCGGCGCGGCGTTCGCCGCCTCGATCGTCCGGCGCCGCCGGGGTGACGTCGAGGACATCCACATCGGGGAGTCGCACGCACCTGAGCGGGTCTGACCCACCCACCGACGAGGAGAACCGGAGAGCATGGGGATCGACTACACCAAGCGGCCGTCCAGCGGTGGCGGGGCACAGCAGCCGGCCGGTGCGCCGGTGAACCTCGGCAAGGTCACGCTGACCAAGAGCGCCCCCAGCGTGTCGCTCACCAAGGGCGGCGGTGCCTCCGGTGAGCTGCGGGTCAACCTGAACTGGAACGCGCGGCCGGCGCAGCAGCAGGGCGGGGGGTTCTTCCGGAAGCTGGCCGGCGCCGCGCAGGGGAACATCGACCTGGACCTCGCCTGCCTCTACGAGTTCGCCGACGGGTCCAAGGGCGTCGTCCAGGCGCTGGGCAACTCGTTCGCCTCCCGGAACGCGGGCAGGCCGATCATCACGCTGGACGGTGACGACCGGTCGGGCACGAACACGACCGGGGAGAACCTGCGGATCGACCTGTCCCGGCTGCCCGAGATCCGCCGGATCCTGGTGTTCACCTTCATCTACGAGGGTGTGCCCAACTGGGCGGCGGCCGACGGCGTCGTCACGCTGTACCCGTCCGCGGGCGCGCCGATCGAGGTCCGGCTCGACGAGTCGCACCCCGACGCCCGCATGTGCGCTATCGCGCTGCTCACCAACAGCGGCAACGACCTGACGGTCAACCGCGAGATCCGCTACATCCCCGGCGGGCACCGCCTGCTCGACCAGGCCTACGGCTGGGGCATGCAGTGGACGGCCGGCAGCAAATGACCTGCCCGTCGCGCTGACCCGCGCGCGCCGCACTGGCGTGCGCAGGTCGGCTCGACTACCAACGGAGGCGTGACCACCACACTCGTCCCCGGCGGCAACATCGGGCTGGCGCAGGCAGGGCTGGGCGGCGAGATCGTCGTCACCCTGGCCTGGGCGCCCGCTCCCGGCACCGACATGGACCTCTCGGCGCTGCTGTGCGGCCCGGGCGGGAAGGTCCGCAGCGACGAGGACTTCGTCTTCTACAACCAGCCGGTCGGCGGCGAGGGGGCCGTCCGGCACCTGGGCAAGTCCTCCCGGCCGGGGGCGGTCACCGACCGGCTGCGGATCGACCCCGCCGGCCTGCCGGGCGACGTCGACCGGGTGGTCATCGCGGCCTCGCTCGACGGCGCCGGCACCTTCGGCGCGCTGAGCGGGCTCGCGGTCGAGGTGGCCGCGACACCGGAGGCGCCGCCGGCGGTGCGGTGCGACCTGACGGCCGGCCCCGAGACCGCGCTGGTGTTCGCGGAGGTGTACCGCCGCAACGGCGAGTGGAAGGTCCGCGCGGTCGGCCAGGGCTACACGAACGGGCTTGCGGGCCTCGCCACCGACCACGGCGTCACCGTCGACGACCCGGCGCCGGCGGCACCCCAGCCCGCCCCGGCGCCGCCGGCCGCACCGCCGTCGCCGCAGCAGTGGGCGCCCCCGACCGGCGCGCCGCTGGCCGGGCCGCCGCCGGGTGGACCGGCGCCGGGTGGGCCGCCGATCAGCCTGGAGAAGAAGCGCCTGGTCGACCTGGAGAAGAAGCTCAGCACCCAGTCGCCGCAGATGCTCTCGCTGGTCAAGACCGCCGGCGTGAGCCTCGAGAAGCGGGGCCTGGCCGAGCACACCGCCCGGGTCGCCCTCGTGCTCGACATCTCCGGCTCGATGAGCGGCCTGTACCGCTCGGGTGCGGTGCAGCGGCTGGCCGAGCGGGTCCTGGCCCTGGGGCTGCGCTTCGACGACGACGGCGTCGTCGACGTGTTCCTGTTCGGCAAGGAGGTGCACCAGCCGCCGGGCCTGCGCCTGGAGGGCCACCAGCAGTACATCGCGGAGCTGACCAGCCGGTACCGGCTGGAGTACGACACCCGGTACGGCGCGGCGATGTCCGCCGTCCGCCGGCACTACTTCGGGGCCAGCCAGGACCGGTCGGAGCCCCTGCCGGACCGCCTGCCGGTCTACGTCATGTTCCTGACCGACGGCGCGCCCAGCGACAAGGCGGTGGCGACCAAGCAGATCAGGGCGGCGTCGTACGAACCGGTCTTCTGGCAGTTCATGGGCATCGGCTCGCCGCGCGAGTTCTCCTACCTGCAGCGACTGGACGACCTGGGCAACCGCTACACCGACAACGCGGACTTCTTCTCGGTGACCGAGAAGGACCTCGTCGGGCGGCAGGCCATCAGCGACGACGCGCTGTTCGACCGGCTGATGAACGAGTACCCCGGCTGGCTCCAGCGGGCGCGCGCCCAGCGACTGCTGCTGCCGCGCTGACCCGGGCCGCAGCGCCGCCCCGGCTCCGCCGCCGGGCGCTCGGGACCCACCCGGGACGCCCGGCCACATACGATGCCGGTCAGGGCCGCGTGCGGCCGCGACGACACCGACGCCGGGCGCTGGCGCCCGCGGGGATGGAGGAAGCTGTGGGAGTCAGCCTCACCAAGGGCGGCAACGTCTCGCTCACCAAGGAGGCCCCGGGCCTCCGGGCGGTCACCGTCGGCCTGGGCTGGGACGCCCGCACGACCGACGGCCGGCCCTTCGACCTCGACGCGTCGGCGATCGGCTGCGGGCCGGACGGCAAGGTCTCCTCCGACCAGCACTTCGTCTTCTTCAACAACCTGCGCAGCCCCGACGGCGCCATCGAGCACAGCGGCGACAACGTGACCGGCGAGGGCGCGGGCGACGACGAGCAGATCAAGGTCGACCTCGCCGGCGCCCCGGCCGACCTCGACCGGGTCGTCTTCCCCGTCTCGATCTACGAGGCCGAGACCCGCGGGCAGAACTTCGGCCAGGTCCGCAACGCCTACATCCGCGTCGTCAACCAGGCCGACAACGCCGAGATCGCCCGGTACGACCTCTCCGAGGACGCCTCCACCGAGACCGCGATGGTGTTCGGCGAGCTCTACCGCAACGGCGCGGAGTGGAAGTTCCGGGCCGTCGGGCAGGGCTACTCGTCCGGCCTCGCGGGCATCGCGCGCGACTTCGGCGTCAACGTCTGACCGTCGTCGTCCGCGGGTGCGGACGACGCGGAACCGGAACGAGTGAGTTCCTCGCCCCTGCCGGGGTGAGCTGGTTGCATGAGCCCGAGGGTCGCGAGGGCGCCGGGTGACGGCTGCCCGGCGCCCCGCCGGTCGACCGAGCGAGAGGAAGCGGGACGCGATGAGCGTGAACCTCAGCAAGGGCCAGAAGGTCTCGCTGGCCAAGAACGACGGCGGGGCGCTGACCCGCGTCCGCATGGGTCTGGGCTGGGACGCGGTGAAGAAGAAGGGCTTCTTCGGCGGGTTGAAGGACCAGTCGGTCGACCTGGACGCCTCGGCGCTGCTGTTCGACGCCTCCGGTCAGCTGGTCGACCAGGTCTGGTTCCAGCAGCTGCGCAGCAAGGACGGCGCGGTCCAGCACACCGGGGACAACCTCACCGGCGCCGGCGAGGGCGACGACGAGTCCATCCGCGTGGACCTCTCCCGCCTGCCGGCGACCGTCGCCTCGATCGTCTTCACCGTCAACTCGTTCACCGGGCAGGACTTCTCGCAGATCGAGAACGCCTTCTGCCGGCTGGTCGACGAGACCACCGAGGCCGAGATCGCCCGGTACACCCTGAGTGGCTCCGGCCGACACAACGCCCAGATCATGGCCAAGGTGAGCCGGGACGGTGCAGGCTGGTCGATGACCGCCCTCGGCATCGCAGCCACCGGCCGCACGTTCCGCGACCTGCTGCCCGCCATGGCCAGCGCGCTCTGAACCAGGAGGACCGTTCCGCCATGTCCGAGCTCGACCTCGGCTCCACCTCCGCTCCGCCCACGACCGCCGCGGCCCCGCCGGCCACGAGCGGTGCGCTCGTCCTCGCGCCGCCGCAGCCGGTCGTCGTCGTGGCGCCCGAGCAGGCGGCCGGCGCCGTCCCCCTGGAGGACGCCAAGACCGTCGAGCTGCGCACCAAGGCGGAGGCGTTCGTCAGCGAGCTGGTGTCGCTGGACACCCGGTCGCCGGAGTTCGCGCAGAAGGTCGGCTCGATCACCTCGATGGGCGACCGGGAGATGCAGGCGTCGGCCTCGGTCTCCAACCGGATGCTGGAGCGCCCGGCCGCGGCCATGGGCAAGGGCGGCAAGGCCGACGCGCAGACCCGGGTGTCCAACACCCTGGTCGACCTGCGGCGCACGGTGACCGACCTGGACCCGAAGGGCGCCGACCTCACCGGCGTCAAGAAGATCCTCAAGTGGCTGCCCGGCGGCGACAAGATCGACCGGTACTTCGACAAGTACCGCTCGGCCCAGTCGCACCTCGACGCGATCATCAAGGCGCTGGCCTCCGGTCAGGACGAGCTGCGCAAGGACAACGCGGCGATCGAGACCGAGAAGGCCAACATGTGGCAGCTCATGGGCAAGCTGCGCGAGTACAACGAGCTCGCCGCCGCCCTCGACGCCGCGCTCGAGCAGAAGGTGGCCGAGTTCGAGGCGGCCGGCCGCACGGAGGACGCCAACACCGTCCGCGCCGACGCGCTGTTCCCGGTCCGCCAGCGGCGGCAGGACATCCAGACCCAGATGGCCGTGGCGGTGCAGGGCTACATGGCCCTCGACCTCATCCGGCGCAACAACCTCGAGCTGATCCGCGGCGTCGACCGGGCGCAGACCACGACGATCGCCGCCCTGCGCACCGCCGTCATCGTGTCCCAGGCGCTGAGCCGGCAGAAGCTGGTCCTCGACCAGATCAACGCGCTGAACACGGTCACCAGCAACCTGATCGAGTCCACCTCGCAGCAGCTGCGCATCCAGGGTGCGCAGATCAACGAGCAGGCCTCGAGCTCGACCATCCAGGTCGAGAAGCTGCAGGCCGCGTTCGACAACGTGTTCGCCACCATGGACGCCGTCGACACCTTCCGCGCGCAGGCGGTCGATTCGATGGCCCAGACCATCCAGGCGCTCGAGGGCCAGATCCAGCGGGCCCAGCCCTACCTGGAGCGCACCCGCCGGAACGAGCTCAGCGGGGGGTGACGTCGGGAGCGGTGGGCCGGCGCCCGCCGGCGGCTCTCGACGGATGAGGAGGAACAGCGGTGCCGTGGTTTCGGAGGGCCTCGTCCCCGCCGGTCGTCCCGCCGGCGCTGGACGAGGACGCCGCCGACCGGCCCGAGGCGCTGGCGGCGGCGATCGCCGACGTCGTCCGGCTGGTGAACGCCTCGGCCGGGCGGCTGCCGACGGCGGCCGTGGTCGCCGCGCGGCGGATCACCGACGTGCTCGCCGACGTGGTGGCCACCTCGGAGGTGCGCCCGCTGGACATCCACGCGGTCATCTCGGTGCGGGCCATGGCGACCGACTACCTGCCCACGACCGTGCGGACCTGGCTCGCGGTGGACGAGTCGCTCGTCGACGTGCCGCGGGCGTCGGGCCGCACCCCGCGGCAGTCCCTCATCGAGCAGCTCGACGCCCTGGAGGGCGCGGCCCTCGCCGTGCTGGAGGCCAGCCGGCAGCAGGACGTCGACGGGCTCATGACCCAGGGCAGCTTCCTGCGCACGAAGTTCACCCGTTCCGACCTGGACATCTAGGCACGACCGAGGATGGATCGCTGACATGCCACCCATGAGGCGCGGCGCCAACGTCGCGTTGACCCGGGAGATCCCCGGCCTGCGGGGGCTCGTCGTCGGCGTGTCCTGGAACCCCGGGGCCGAGCGGGTGCTGGAGGACAACCTGGTCCTCGCCGCCGTGCTCTGCGACGACCGCGGCAAGGCGCCGTCGCCCGAGCACTTCGTGTTCTTCAACCAGCTGGCCTCCCCCGACGAGTCGGTCAGCCAGGTGGAGACCGCGCTCGCCGGCGACCGGGAGCAGATCGAGATCGACCTGCCGGACGTCCCGGCCGGCATCGCCCGGATCGTCGTCGTGGTCTACCTCAACGAGGGGACGGCGCAGCGCCGCACCCTCGGCCAGCTCCGGGAGATCACCGTGGTCGCCCGGGAGGCCGGCAGCAACCGCGAGCTGGTCCGCTCCGAGGACCTCGCGCCCCCGCTGAGCACCGAGACCGCGCTGGTCCTGGCCGAGGTCTACCGCTACAGCGGCGACTGGAAGTTCAAGGTCGTCGGGGAGGGCTACGCCAGCGGGATCGCCGGCATCGCCGCCGACTACGGCCTGCCGCTGTGATCGCTGCCGACCCCTCCTCGGCGCGGCCCCGCACCGACCTGCCCTGGCTGCGGCACCGCGGCCGGCGCCGCGCACCGGCCGCACCACCCCCGCCGCCTCCGGCCGCGCGACCGCTGACCCCGCCGTCCTCCAGCACGTCGCTGGACCTCTCCGGCCCGTCGACGCCCCCGGCTCCGCCCGCGGCACCTCGACCGGCACCTCGTCCGGCACCTCGTCCGGCGCCGACGTCGTCGCTGGACCTGGGCGGCCCGCCGGCGCCGGCCGTTCCGCCGCCGGCTCCGGGATCGTCCTCGCTGGACCTGGGCGGCCCGCCGCCGGCCGTTCCGCCGCCGGCTCCGGGATCGTCCTCGCTGGACCTGGGCGGCCCGCCGCCGGCGCCCGTCCCCGCCACCCCCGCCGCCGGCCGCGCGCCGGCACCGGTGCACCGGCCCCCGGTGCGGGTGGAGCCCGGCGGCCGGGAGATCCTCACGCCGCGCAACCCGACGGTGACGCTCAACCGGCTCCAGTCGGGCATCGGGACGCTGACCGTCGACGCGGTGTGCTCGCCGGCGGTCGGCGACCTGCGGCTGGGCGCCCTGTACCAGCTCGCCGACGAGACCTCCTCGCTGGTGCGCGCGGCCCGCGGGGTGCCGGTGGCGCCGCCCGGCTCCCGGCGGCCGGTGATCCGCGGCTCGCACGAGGAGCACGAGCGGCTGACGGT
The DNA here is from genome assembly GCF_054050695.1 of Blastococcus sp. SYSU D00820. Taxonomy (NCBI): domain Bacteria; kingdom Bacillati; phylum Actinomycetota; class Actinomycetes; order Geodermatophilales; family Geodermatophilaceae; genus Blastococcus; species Blastococcus sp. SYSU D00820. Next base: position 41,389 of record NZ_JBJGZW010000029.1, on the reverse strand, counting down.
CGACCTGCGCCAGGCCCGGTCGCTGGAGCGGCTGCTGGTCTACGCCTTCTCCGACTCCGGTGCGGAGCTGGCCTGGGGCGGGACCCTGCGGATCACGACCTTCGGGAGAGCCCGGATCGAGATCCCGATGGACGTCGGCCGCCACGCCGGCCCGGTGGCGCTGCTGTCGCTGTACGCCGTCGACGGCGAGTTCGTCCTCCGCGCCGAGCTCGAGAGGATCGCCGGCGCGGCGCGCGAGGTGGCGCGCAGCTACGGCTACGACCGCATCACCTGGGCGGACGACGAGACACCGCTGCTGTGAGGCCCCGGGCGCCCCCGGGTTAGCGTGCCCCCGACAGCCCGGCCGTCCGCGGCGTGCGCCCTCACCGAGACCACGGTGACCCACCGACGAGGTACCCCATGCGCCACTTCGACCACTTCTCCGCCGAGGACGAGCAGCGCCTGTTCGCGCTGGCGCCCGAGCCGTTCACGAGGGACGACGCCACCGCCGTCCTCGCGCCGGCGCTCGGGGCGACGCTCTACTGCCCGGCGACGCGGCCCGCGCTGGCCAAGGACATCGCCCGCCAGCGGGCCGCCGGGGTGATGAGCGTCGTCGTCTGCCTGGAGGACTCGGTGGCCGACCAGGACCTCGAGGACGCCGAGCGCAACGCGGTCGGCCAGCTGCGCGACCTCGCCGCCCTGGACCTCGACGGCCCCCTGGTGTTCGTGCGCGTGCGCAACCCCGCCCAGCTCACCGCCGTGGCGGCGGCGCTGGGGGAGGACCTGTCGGTGCTGACCGGCTTCGTGCTGCCCAAGTTCACCCCGCGCACCGGGCCGGCCTTCCTCGCCGCGCTCGAGGAGGCCTCGGCCACGGCCGGCCGGATGCTGCGGGCCATGCCCGTGCTCGAGTCGCCCGAGCTGGCCTACGCCGAGTCCCGGACCACCCTGCTCCTCGAGCTGCGGGACCTCCTCGACCGGCACCGGGACCAGGTGCTGGCCGTCCGCATCGGGGCGACCGACCTCTCCGGGGCCTACGGGCTGCGGCGCAGCCGCGAGCTCACCGTCTACGACGTCCGGGTGATCGCCGACGCGATCTCCGGCATCGTCAACGTCTTCGGCCGCGCCGACGGCTCCGGCCACGTCGTCACCGGGCCGGTGTGGGAGTACTTCCCGAGCCCGGAGCGGATCTTCAAGCCGCAGCTGCGCCAGTCGCCCTTCGACGAGCACCGGGAGCGGTCGCTGCGGGCGGAGCTGCTCGCCCACGACCTGGACGGCCTGCTCCGCGAGGTCGTGCTCGACCGGGCCAACGGGCTGTCGGGCAAGACCGTCGTCCACCCCTCGCACGTGGCCGCCGTCCACGCCCTGTCGGTCGTGACGCACGAGGAGTACCGGGACGCCCTCGACGTCCTCGGCCGGACCGACGGCGGTGCCGCGGCGTCGGCCTACCGCAACAAGATGAACGAGGCCAAACCGCACGCGGCCTGGGCCACCCGGGTCGTGGGGCGGGCACGGGCGTTCGGCGTGGCCCGCCCGACGACGTCGTTCGTCGACCTGCTCAGCGCCGGGCTGGCCGCGTGAGCGACCGCTGGTCCGAGCCGCCGGGCCGGCCGTGGAGCGGCCGCTGGGTGGCCGACCGGCTGGACGTCGAGCTGGTCACCGAGAGCGGGGTCGGCGGCCTGCGCGTCGAGGACCTGGTCGGCATGGCGCTCCGCCGCAACCCCCGCCGCGCGCACCTGCTGGTCAGCCGCGTCCTGGGCAAGCACGTGCCGGTCGACCCGCGGCTGGTGCTCGGCGCCGGCCGGCTGCTGGGCGCGCTGGTCGCCGACCGGCTGGCCGGGGTCGAGGCCGGCGGCATCGGGGAGGACGGCGGCAAGCTCCTCGCCGCGGCCCTGACCGGCGCCGACCCCGCCGCGGCCGCCGAGCTGCTCGCCCTGTGCGACCAGAAGCGCGCGTCCGGCACCGTCCCGGACGCGCTCGTGCTCGGCTTCGCCGAGACCGCCACCGGCCTCGGGGGTGCGGTCGCCGACGCCCTGCCGGCCGACTCCCTGGTCTCCACCCGCCGGGCGGTGCCCGGCGCCGTCCCCGCGGGCGCCTTCGAGGAGAGCCACTCGCACGCCACGAGCCACCTGCTGCTCCCGGAGGACCCCGACCTGCTCGCCCGGCCCCGGCCGCTGGTCCTCGTGGACGACGAGCTCTCGACCGGGAACACGGTCATGGACACCGTCCGGGCCGTGCAGCGGCTCGGCCCGCGCGAGCGCTACGTCGTCGCCACCCTGGTCGACCTGCGGTCGGGCGAGGACCGGGCGCGGCTGGACCGGTTCGCGCGGGACGCCGGGGTCCGGATCGACGTCGTCGCCCTGGTGACCGGCCGGGTCCGGCTGCCCGCCGACGTGCTGGCCCGCGGCCAGGCACTGGTCGCCGCGGCCGGCACCGCACCCGCACCGGCACCGCTGCCGACGCCGGGGACGGTGCGCGAGTCGGCGGTCGCCTGGCCGCGCGGCGTGCGCGAGAGCGCCCGGCACGGGCGGGCCGCCGCGGAGCTGCCCGCGTTCGACGACGCCGTCCGGTCCGTCGCCCGGGAGCTGGCCGCCGAGCTCCCGGTGGCCGCCGGCGGCCGGGTGCTCGTGCTGGGCACCGAGGAGCTCATGCACCTGCCGGTGCGCATCGGCGCGGAGCTGGCCGGGCTGCTGGCCGGGCGCGGGGCAGAGGTGCTGGTCAGCAGCACCACCCGCTCCCCGGTGCTGGCGGTGGACGACCCCGGGTACGCCATCCGCACCGCGCTGACCTTCCCCAGCAGCGACCGTCCGGTCGACGGTCCGGGCCCCCGCCACGCCTACAACGTCGCCCCGCCGTCCGGAGAGGCCCCCTTCGACGCCGCCGTGCTGGTGGTCGACGACGACGGGCGCCGGTGGGGCCGGAGCGAGGAGCGGCTGCCCGACCGGCTGGCCGCGACGGTCGCCGGTCCGGTGGTCGTCCTGACCGTGCCCAGCGCCCGGCCACGGGATGCCTTTCCCGCGCCGCTGCGCGGACCGGAGTTCGGCTCCTACGCCCCCGACGAGGTGGCCTGGCTGCTGACCGACCTGTCGTCGGTCGCCCTGGAGGCGCCGGTCGAGGAGCGCGAGGAGGCCGTGCAGTCCGGCGCCGCGCACTACGCCGAGTCGCTGCCGGTGGAGTACCAGCCCGACCGCGAGTACCAGGAGCTGTTCGCCGCGGCGCTGCGGTCGGGGGCCGGCGCGCTCGCGCACGCCGTCGGGCTGGTCACCGAGCTGGTGCTGGCCGAGCGGGAGCGCCCCCCGGTGCTGGTGTCTCTGGCCCGGGCCGGCACCCCGATCGGCATCCTCATGCGCCGCTGGGCCGCGGCCGTGCACGGCCTGGACCTGCCGCACGCCGCGGTCTCCATCGTCCGGGGCCGCGGCATCGACCAGGTCGCGCTCGGCTGGCTGGCCGCCCACCACGACCCGGCGTCGGTGGTCTTCGTCGACGGCTGGACGGGCAAGGGCGCGATCAGCCGCGAGCTGACCGCGGCCCTCCGCGAGGCGAACACCGCGCTGGGCCTCGCGCCCGGACGCGGCTTCCGGGACGACCTCGCGGTGCTCGCCGACCCGGGCCGCTGCGCGTGGCTGTACGGCACGCGGGAGGACCTCCTGATCCCCTCGGCCTGCCTGAACTCCACGGTCTCCGGGCTGGTCTCGCGGACCGTGCTCAACGACGAGCTGATCGGTCCCGGGGACTTCCACGGCGCGAAGTACTACGCCGAGCTGGCCGGCGCGGACGTGTCGGGCACCTTCCTGGACACGGTGAGCGCCGGGTTCGCCGCCGTCCGCGACCGGGTCGCCGCCGACCTGCCGGCGCTGCGGGCCGCCGACCGCACCCCGGACTGGGCGGGCTGGGCGACGGTGGAGCGGCTGGCCCGGGAGTACGGCGTCGGCAGCGTCAACCTGGTCAAGCCGGGCGTGGGGGAGACGACGCGGGTGCTGCTGCGCCGGGTGCCCTGGCGGGTGCTGGTCCGCCGCGACGCCGTCCCCGACCTCGGGCACGTCCTCCTGCTCGCCGACCGGCGCGGCGCGACCGTCGAGTACGTCGACGACCTGACCTACTCCTGCGTCGGCATCGTCCGGCCGGGCTACACCCGTGGAGGAGCCGCGTGAGCGTCCTGATCGCCACCGACCTGGACCGCACGCTGATCTACTCCGCGGCCGCCGCGGGCCGGTCGACGGCCGACCTGGTCGTGGTCGAGCACCTCGACGGGCAGCCGATCTCCTACATGACGGCGACCGGGGTGCAGCTGCTCGCCGACCTCCTGGCCGAGCACCTCCTCGTCCCGGTGACCACCCGCACCCCGGCGCAGCTGGCCCGCGTGCGGCTGGCGGACGCGCCGCTGCCCTACGCCGTCGCCGCCAACGGGGGCGTGCTGCTCGTCGACGGCCGGCCCGACCCCGGCTGGGCCGCGCAGGTCCGCGCGGCGGTGGCCGGCGCGGCACCGGTCGACGAGGCGTTCGCCGTCCTCGACCGCGCGTGCGACGCGAGCTGGGCGAGGCCGACGCGGATCGCCGACGGGCTGTTCTGCTACCGGGTCGTCGACCGGGCGCGGCTGTCCGCCGAGGTGGTGGCCGGGCTGCAGGCCTGGGCGGACGGAGCCGGCTGGACGCTGTCCGTGCAGGGCCGCAAGGTCTACCTCGTCCCGCGGGCCCTCACCAAGTCCGCGGCGGTCGCCGAGGTGGCCCGGCGGGCCGGCACCGGGACGACGCTGGCGGCGGGGGACTCGCTCCTCGACATCGACCTGCTCGCCGCGGCCGACCTCGCCGTCCGCCCGGGGCACGGCGAGATCGCGGAGTCCGGCTGGTCGGCGCCCTGGGTCGACGTGCTGCCGTCCACCGGGATCGACGCGGGGGAGGACGTCCTCCGCTGGTTCGCCGCCCGCGGAGCCGCTGCCCTGGCCGGTGCCGTGGCGGAGGGGCCGGTGCCGCTCGGCTAGCGTCGGCGTCCGTGCGGCCGACCGACCTCGCTTCCCTGAGGACCCCAGGACCGCCCACCGTCTCCCCGGACGGGCGGATCGCCGTCGTCGCCGTCACCCGGCTGGACCTGGACGCCGACCGCTACCGCAGCCAGCTGTGGGCGGTGCCGACCGACGCCTCCGCGCCCGCCCGCCCGCTCACCTCGGGCGGCCGCGACACCGCACCGGCCTTCTCCCCGGACGGCCGCTGGCTGGCCTTCCTCGGCACTCCGGACGGCGGCCGGCCCCAGGTGCACGTGCTGCCCACCGCCGGCGGGGCGCCGCGCCGGCTCACCGACTGCCCGCTGGGCGCCGGCGCGCCGGTGTGGGCACCGGACTCCCGGCGGCTGGCGTGGGTCGCGCGCGTGCCCGAGCCGGGGCGGTACGGCACGGACCCGGACGTGCCGCCCGAGGCGGAGCCGCCGCGGCTGGTCACCACGCTGCGCTCCCGGCTGGACGGCGTGGGCACCGTGACCGACCGGCGCAGCCAGGTGTTCGTGCTGGAGCTCCCCGAGGACCTCGGGGACGACGGCGTCCCGGTGCCCGGACCGGTGCAGGTCACCGCCGGCGACGCGGACTGCGCCGACGTCGCCTGGTCGCCGGACGGCGGCGAGCTGGCCTTCGTCTCCGCCCGCCACCGGCGGGCCGACCGCGACCTGGTCGCCGACGTCTGGGCGGTCCGGCCGGACGGCACCGGGCTGCGGCGGGTCACCGACGGCCGCGGGCTGTGCAGCCGGCCGGCCTGGGATCCGGCCGGGACCGCGCTGTACGTCACCGCGGTGCCCGACCTCGGCTCCGACGGGCTGGACGTCGCGGGCCGGGGCGCCACGCTGTGCCGCGTGCCCGCGGACGGCGGCGCCCTCGAGCCGCTGCTCGACCCGGCCGCTGAGCACCGCGGCGACGAGACGCCGGGCACCGTCGTGACGCCCGAGGGGGTGCTGGTCGGCGTCCAGGTCCGCGGCGCGGTCGAGCTGCTGCGGGTGCCGCGCGACGGCGGCCCCCCGGACCGGCTGGTCGACGGGCCGTTCACGGTGCGCGGGATCGGTGCCGGGGGCGGCGTCGTCGTGGCCACCGTCGCGCACGACGGCTCGGCGGGGGAGCTGATCGCCATCACGCCCGGCCGGCGGCGGCTGCTCACCGGCTTCGGCCGGCGGCTCGCGGAGACCGGCCGGGTGCACCGCATGCGCGAGCGGACCGCGGCCCCGGCCGGCCGGCCGGTGCACGGCTGGGTGACCGTGCCGGACGGCCCCGGCCCCCATCCGGTGCTGCTGTACCTGCACGGCGGCCCCCTGGCCCAGTACGGCTGGGCGCTGCTGGACGAGGTGCAGCTGGCGGTCACTGCCGGGTACGCGGTCGTGCAGTGCAACCCCCGGGGCTCGTCGGGCTACGGGGAGGAGCACGCCCGCGCCGTCGCCGGCGCGTGGGGCGGCTGCGACGCCGACGACGTCCTCGCCTTCCTCGACGACACCCTGGCCGATCCGGCGCTCGACCTGGACGCCGGCCGGGTGGGCATCGCGGGCGGGTCCTACGGGGGGTACCTGACCGCGCTGCTGCTCACCCGGACCGACCGCTTCGCCGCCGCCGTCGTGGAGCGCGCGCTCACGGAGCCGTACAGCTTCGTCGGCACGTCCGACGTCGGCTGGTACGAGATGGAGCGGGCGTTCGGCCCGGACCCCGCGCGCTGGGCGGAGGCCAGCCCGCTGGCGCGCGCCGACCGCATCGTCACGCCCACGCTCGTCGTGCACGGCGAGGAGGACCTGCGCTGCCCGGTCGAGCAGGGCCGGCAGCTGTTCGTCGCGCTCACGCGGCGCGGCGTCCCGGCGGAGCTGCTGCTCTTCCCCGGCGAGGGGCACGAGCTGTCCCGCGCGGGCCGCCCGCGGCACCGGCTGGCCCGCTTCGAGCACCTGCTGCGCTGGTGGGACCGCTGGCTGCCGGTGGCGGCCGGCTGACCTCAGGGCAGCCGGACGCGCGCCTCCGGGGGAGCTTCCCCGGCCACGAGCAGGCGCCCGGCGCTGCGCGCGCAGGCGAACACCGCGACGTGCGCGGAGCCGGCGTCGGGGAGCGGCAGGCCGCCGTCGATGTCGTAGCGGGAGCTGGTCACCTTGCGCCGGGTGGCAGCCGGGTCGTCGGGGCCCTCCGGCGGCGCGTCCGGGCGGACGGCGACCACCACCTCGGTGCAGCCGGCCGGCCACGTCCAGCGCAGCCGGTCGCCGTCCACCGCCAGCCCGGCGACCGCCGGCAGCACGACCCAGGAGGCGACGGCCCCCGCGACGGTCCCCGCGTCGGTGCGGGTCAGGACCACGTAGTCGGTCACCGGCGCGGAGGGGCGCGCGTCGACCGCCAGCCCCGGGGCCATCGCCGGGACCAGCGCCCCCAGCGCGCCGGCATCGGGGACGACGCTGCCCGGTGCCGGGAGGGCGGCCCCGGCCGGCAGCCGCCGCACCTCGGTGCTGCCCTCGGCGGGCGGCGGGAAGACCAGGCGGAGCCGGCGGCCGTGCGGCCGGATCGACAGCACCGGGACGGCCGCGCCGGCCGGGGCGGCCGGGGCGGGCGCCGGCCCGGTGCCCGGCGCCGGCCGCGGGCCGCTCGCCGCCTCGGGAGCGGCGATGCCGGCGCGGGAGGCGACGACGACGTAGCCGGCCACCTCGCCGGAGCCGCCGTCCTCCAGCGCGGCCGCCTGCGTCGTGCCGACCGCCTGCCGGCTGCCGTCGGGCCGCACCCGCAGCACCCGGTACACCACGGTCCCGGGGGAGGTCGACGGCGTCCAGCGCACCTCCCGGGCACCGCCGCCCGCCGGCACGACGTGCACCCCGGTGGCCGGCGCGACGCCGATGCCGGTCAGCTCCCGCCAGGTGGCGGCGTGGTCGGCGACGGACGCCACGACCGCGAGCAGCGCGAGCTCGCGCTGCGGGCCGCGGAGCGCGCCGGCCGCGGCCAGCGCGGCGTCGGCCGCGGCGACGGCGGCCCGGGCGGTGCGCAGCCGCTCCTCCACCGAGGCCCCGCCGGGACCGGGCAGGTCGGCGGCGGTGCGCGCGAGCTCCTCCAGCTCGCCGGCCGCGGCCACGTGCCGGCGCTCGGCGAGGGCGGTCTCCGCCCGCCGCCAGGCGGCCTCGGCGCGGGCGCCGGCCTGCGCCACCTCGTCCTGCAGCGCGCGGATCGGCGGCTGCATCTCCCCGGCGGCCGCCCGGGCCGCCGCGACGTGCCGCTCCGCGGCCCGCAGCCGGCCGGCGCGCAGCGCCGCCCGCCCGGCGGAGACCTCGGACCGCCAGTCGGGCCGGCCGCCGGGAGGCCCCGCCGCCGGCCGTGCCGGGGACGGCCGCGCCGGCAGCGGAGCGCCGGCCTCGGCGGCCAGCTCGGCGACGAGGGCCTCCGCGCGCGCGGGGTCCAGCCCCGCGGCGAGGGCCTCGCCGACCAGGTGCTCGGCGTCGTCGGGGGTCAGCTCGTCCTCGACCAGGACGGCGGCCGCCACGAGGGGGCGCAGCGTCTCGCGCGCGCCGTCCCGGAGGGAGTCCAGGTAGTACGCCGGATCGCGGTCGAGCAGCAGCGCCCCCACCGCGGCCAGCAGGTCGTCGACGAGGGCGCGGCGCCGGTCGGGGCGCAGCCGGCGGTTGAGCGCGGCCAAGGCGTCGCGACGGCGGCGCACGACCTCGGCCGGCGCGGTCGCGGGCAGGTCCAGGAAGGCGTGCAGGCTCGGCACGCGGACGCCGTCCAGCCGGCCGAGCTCCTCCAGCCCCTCGCGGACCTGCCGCAGCACGGCCGCGTCGGCGTCCGGCCCGGGAGCAGCCGGCGCCGGCGCGTCGTCGTCGACCCGGGGATGGCGCCGCAGCCGGGCCTCGAAGCCGGCCTCGTCGATCCCGGCCGCCGCGGCCAGCGACCGGAGCCCGGCGACCTTCCCGGCCGGCACGCCGCCGAACCGCTCGACCAGCCGCTCCAGGGCGGCGTCCAGTTCGGCGTACCGCGCCGCGTCGCGGCGGGCGCGCGCGACGCGGGTCCGCTCGGCGAGCTCCCGGCGCCCGCCGGGGGTGCGCAGCCGGGCGGCCAGCCCGTCGTGCGCGGCGAGCAGCGCCGTCACCAGGCCCCGGTACTTCGGGTGGTCGCGCTGCTTCTGCCAGAACGCCCAGACCGCGTCGACCTGCCGGCCGACCTGCTCGTCGGTGAGCGTCCCGGCCGCCTCCAGCGGCAGGTCGTAGACCTCGAAGGGATCGGTGGCGTCGAGCCCGCCGCGGGCCTCGATGCCGGCCAGCACGCGCTTGCGGTAGGCGTTGCCGTCGAACGGCGGCAGCGGGGTCATCGGCCGGCCCGCAGCGTCACAGGTCCCGGCGGCGCGACCGGCCCACCTGGTCGCGCTCCCGGGCGACGTCGGCCTGGCTCATCGCCGCGCCGGTCTCGATCCGCACCGTGAGCGGCCGGTCGGCCAGGCCCTCGTGCAGCGCCGTCAGCTCCAGGATGCCGTCGAACCCCATCCGCAGGACCACCTGGATCTCGGTGCCCGCCGGATATCCCGGCGGGATGTCCTCGATGGAGGCCTCGGCGATCAGCTTGGCGTCCTCGGGCCGCGGCGACTCGGCTCCGCCGCCCTGCTCGACGACCCGGATGGTGACCGCCCGCTGGTCGTCGTGCACGGTGCCGAAGGAGCGCCGGACGGCGACCGGGAGCCGGTCGTTGCGGTGCACGAGGAAGACCACCGACTGGTCGCCGAACCGGTCGAGGGCGAGCACGCCGAACCCGCGCGAGACCGTGTTGAGCACCTGCACCTCGACGGTGCGGCGCACCTCCGCGGCGGACAGGCCGAACGCCGCGCCGAGCCGGGCGCAGGCGGCGTCGACCTCCGGGGCGGCGGCGTACTCCAGCGGCATGCCCTCGCGCAGGTGCCCGCGGGTGACCAGATCGGCGAGCAGCAGCCGCTCCAGCGACTTCTTCCGGCCGTAGACCGCCGCGCCCTTGGCGACGGCGAGGTCGGGGTCGTGCACCTCGACCGGGGCGCCGACCTCGGCGGCCAGCCGGCGCGCCACCGCCGGCATGCGGGTCGAGCCGCCGACCAGGAGCACCCGGTCGATGCGGTCCACCCCCCGCGCCCGGGCCGCGGCGATCGCCGCGCGGGTCAGCTCGACGGTGCGGTCCAGGAGGCCGGCGGTGAGCCGCTCGAAGTCCGCGCGGGTGACCGGGACGTCGGCCTGCCGGCCGTCGTGCGCCACGGGGACGACGACGCGCTCGACCGTGCTGAGCTCCCGCTTGGCGCGCTCGGCGGCCAGCAGCAGCGCCTGGGCCCCGGCGCTGTCGTCCAGGGGGTCCTCGGCGGTGGGGTGGGCGGCCAGGAACGCGGAGGAGAGGTGGACGGCGAGCTTCTCGTCCCAGTCGGCGCCGCCGAGCTCGTGGTCGCCGTCGGTCGCGACGACGGCCAGCCGGCGGTCGGCCAGCTCCACCACGGCGACGTCGACGGTGCCGCCCCCGAGGTCGTAGACGAGCGCGACCTCCTCGGCGTGCGAGCCGTCGCCGGTGCCGTCCAGCCGGGCGAAGCCGTAGGCCAGCGCCGCCGCGGTCGGCTCGTTGATCACGTCGAGGACGTGCAGGCCGGCGTACTCGCCGGCCAGCCGGGTGGCCCGCCGCTCCTCGTCGCCGAAGTACGCCGGCACGGTGATGACGACGTCCTCGACCGGTCCGGCGGTGCGGAAGCTCGCCTCGCTGACCAGCGCCCGCAGGATCAGGCTGCTGACCGCCGGCGCCGACCAGGCCTGGCCGTGGCTGACGAAGCGCCAGTCGGCGTCGGACATCCGCCGCTTGACCAGGGTGCAGACGTCGTCGGGCTGGGCGCGGGCCAGCACGCGGGCCCGCTCGCCGGTGACGTGGTCGTCCGGGCCGACGAACAGCACCACGCTGGGCAGCGTCGGGCTCTCGTCGAGCAGGGGGACGACCTGCGCCCGCCCCGTGTCGTCGACCTGGGCCAGACAGCTGTAGGTGGTCCCCAGGTCGATGCCGTAGACCGTGGCCGAGGGGGGACGGGCGCCGCGGGGCATGCCCCGACCCTAGTGCGGTGACGGGGGAGCCCCCGGACCCCTAGCGTTCCCCCATGGCGCTCATCTACCCCGTCCCCGCCGACGCCCCCGACGCGGTCGACGGCACGGCCCCCGACTTCGCCGAGCTCGCCGCGGACCTCTCCGACGCCTGGCTGGTGGAGGTCGCCGTCGGCGAGGACGGCGACGACGCCTGCTTCGGCCCGCTCACCGCCCGCGCCGCCTGGGACCTCGCCTGCGGGGTCTCCGGGCGGCGCGACGACTGGGTGGTGTCGGTGGTGCCGCTGCACGTGCCCGGCACCGTCGACGAGGTGGTCGCCCTCTTCGAGGAGGACGAGGAGGACTGACCCGGGGTCACCAGCCCTGGGCGCGCCACTCCGGCAGGGACGGCCGCTCGGCGCCGATCGTGGTGTCCTTGCCGTGCCCCGGGTAGACCCAGGCGCCGTCGGGCAGCGTGCCGAACAGCCGCTGCTCGACGTCGTCGAAGAGGCTGGCGAACCGGACCGGGTCCTTCTGCGTGTTGCCGACGCCGCCGGGGAAGAGGCTGTCGCCGGTGAAGACGTGCACCCCCGCGTCGTCCGGGCCCCGCCAGACCAGCGCGATGCTGCCGGGCGTGTGGCCGCGCAGGTGCACGACCTTCAGCGTCTGCTCGCCGACCTGCACGGTGTCGCCGTGCCCGACCGGCCGCTGCACGGGCACGGGGAGGTCGCCGGCGTCGGCCGGGTGGGCGACCGTCGTGGCGCCGGTCGCCTCGACGACCTCGGGGAGCGCGCGGTGGTGGTCCCAGTGGCCGTGCGTGGTGACGACGGTGGCCAGCCCGCCGTCGCCCACGAGGGCGAGCAGCGCCCCCGGCTCGGCGGCGGCGTCGACCAGCAGCTGCTGCCCGGTCGCCGTGCACCGCAGCAGGTAGGCGTTGTTCGCCATCTCGCTCACCGCGAGCTTGCTGATCGTCAGGCCCGGCAGCTCCCGGACGTCGGCCGGGCCGCCGACCTCGACGTCGCCGGTGTAGGTGTCCGCGCTCATCCCAGGCTCCGTTCGAGAGTGTCGGTGGCCGCGGCTACGGTCCAGGCATGGACGCTAGCGGAGGTCCCGCTCCTGCTCAGGACGACGGGGCGACCGGCCTCGTCGGGCCCGCCGCCCCCGACGGCGCGGGCGTCGTCGGCCTCCCCGCGACCGGCATCGCGGCCCGGGTGCGGGCCGGGCAGCTGTCCGCCGTGGAGGTCGTCCGCGCCCACCTCGACCACCTCGAGGAGGTCGAGCCGCGGATCGGCGCCTACCGGGTCGTGCGCCGGGAGGCGGCGCTGGCCGAGGCCGCCGCGGTCGACGCCCGGCCCGACCGGGGCAGCCTGCCGCTGGCCGGCGTGCCGGTCGCGATCAAGGACAACGTCGCCGTCGCCGGCGAGGTCTGCACCGACGGCTCGGCCGCGGCCGACCCGGTCCCGGCGACCGAGGACCATCCCGTCGTCGCCCGGCTGCGGGCCGCCGGCGCCGTGGTCGTGGGCATCACCCGGGTGCCGGAGCTCTGCCTGTACGCCGCGACCGACGGCCCCGGCACGGTGAGCCGCAACCCCTGGGACACCGCACGCTCGCCGGCGGGCAGCTCGGGCGGCAGCGCGGCCGCGGTCGCCGCCGGCACCGTGCCGCTGGCCCACGGCAACGACGGCATGGGCTCGCTGCGGCTGCCGGCCGCCGCCTGCGGGCTGGTCGCGCTCAAGCCCGGCCGGGGCGTGCTGCCCGGCGGGATCGGCGCCGACGACTGGTCGGGCATGGCGGTCAACGGCGCGCTGGCCACCACCGTCGCCGACTCCGCGCTGGCCTTCGCCGTCCTGGCCGGGGAGGAGGACGCGCCGCTGCCCGAGCCGGCGGGGCCGCTGCGGATCGCGCTGTCCTTCCGTGCCCCGGTCCCGGGGGTGCGGCCCGACGCGCAGGCCCGGCAGGCGGTGGAGAGCACCGCCGCGCTGCTGCGCGAGATGGGTCACACGGTGGTGCCGCGGGAGCCGGTCGTCCCGCCCGACGCCGCGGTCGGCGCGATCGCCCGCTGGCTGGCCGGCGCCGAGGACGACGCCGCGGCGCTCGGCCTCGACCGCGCCCGGCTGCAGCCGCGCAGCCGCACGCACGCCCGCCTCGGCCGGCTGGTGCGGCGGCTCGGGCTGGTCCGCCCGGCCACGGCCGAGCGCTTCCGGCGGCGCACCGAGGCGTTCTTCGCCGACGTCGACGTGCTGCTCACACCCGTGGTCAGCGGCCCGCCGCTGCCCGCGCGGCCGTGGCACGAGCGCGGATTCCTGGCCAACGTGACGGCCAACGCCCGCTGGGCGCCGTGGGCCTCGCCGTGGAACCTGGCCGGGGTGCCGGCCCTGGTGCTGCCGGCCGGCACCCGGCCCGAGGGGCTGCCCCTGGCCGTGCAGCTCGTCGGCCCCCCGGGTGCCGAACGGCGACTACTCTGGCTGGCCGGAGAGCTGGAACGCCGGCGGCCGTGGCGCCGTCACGCGCCGGTCTTCGACCCCGCCCGGCCGCCCGCCGCGGCGCCCAGCTGAGCACCGGAGCGCACCGCCCCCCGCGGGCCGGAGCGTCCGCACCCCCGCACGACCCAACGGCACGGCGCCGCCGCGCACCGAGCCCCTGATCGACAGGACCACCATGGACCGCCTCGTCGTCCGCGGCGCCCGCGAGCACAACCTCAAGGACGTCCACCTCGACCTGCCGCGTGAGGCGCTGATCGTCTTCACCGGCCTGTCCGGCTCGGGCAAGTCCAGCCTCGCCTTCGACACGATCTTCGCCGAGGGGCAGCGCCGGTACGTCGAGTCGCTGTCGGCCTACGCCCGCCAGTTCCTCGGCCAGATGGACAAGCCCGACGTCGACTTCATCGAGGGGCTGTCCCCGGCGGTGTCGATCGACCAGAAGTCGACCAACCGGAACCCGCGGTCGACCGTCGGCACGATCACCGAGGTCTACGACTACCTCCGGCTGCTCTACGCCCGCGCGGGGCAGCCGCACTGCCCCAACTGCGGCAAGCCGATTTCCCGGCAGACCCCGCAGCAGATCGTCGACCAGGTGCTCGACATGGAGGAGGGCACCCGGTTCCAGGTGCTCGCCCCGGTCGTGCGCGCCCGCAAGGGCGAGTACGTCGACCTGTTCAGCTCCCTGCAGACCCAGGGCTTCTCCCGGGTGCGGGTCGACGGCACGGTCCACCCGCTCACCGAGCCGCCGAAGCTCAAGAAGCAGGAGAAGCACACGATCGAGGTGATCGTCGACCGGCTGACGGTCAAGGAGAGCGCCAAGCGGCGGCTCACCGACTCGGTCGAGACCGCGCTCGGGCTGGCCGGCGGCCTCGTCGTCCTCGACTTCGTCGACCTGCCGGAGGACGACCCCTACCGGGAGCGCACCTTCTCCGAGCACCTGGCCTGCGTCGACGACGGCCTGTCGTTCGAGGCGCTGGAGCCGCGGTCGTTCTCGTTCAACTCGCCGTTCGGCGCCTGCCCGGAGTGCACCGGCATCGGTACCCGCAAGGAGGTCGACCCCGACCTCGTCGTCCCCGACCCCGGCAAGAGCCTGGCGCAGGGCGCCATCGCCCCGTGGTCGACCTCGATGAGCAACGAGTACTTCACCCGGCTGCTCACCGGCCTGTCCCAGCAGATCGGCTTCTCCATGGACGAGCCGTGGGAGCGGCTGCCGGCCAAGGTGCAGAAGGCGATCCTGCACGGCTCGCCCGACCAGGTGCACGTCCGCTACAAGAACCGCTACGGCCGCGAGCGCAGCTACTACGCCGCCTTCGAGGGCGTGCTGCCCTTCCTCGAGCGCCGGCACGAGGACACCGACAGCGAGTACATGAAGGACAAGTACGAGGGCTACATGCGTGACGTGCCCTGCCCCGTCTGCCACGGCACCCGGCTGAAGCCGGAGATCCTGGCGGTCAAGCTGGGCGGGCGCTCGATCGCCGACGTCACCGGGCTGTCCATCGGTGAGGCGTCGCAGTGGCTGGGCGCCCTGGAGCTGGGGGAGCGGGAGCGGGCGATCGCCGACCGCGTGCTCAAGGAGATCCAGGCCCGGCTGTCCTTCCTCGTCGACGTCGGCCTGGACTACCTGTCCCTCGACCGGCCGGCGGCGACGCTGGCCGGCGGCGAGGCGCAGCGCATCCGGCTGGCCACCCAGATCGGCTCCGGGCTGGTCGGCGTGCTGTACGTGCTCGACGAGCCCTCCATCGGCCTGCACCAGCGCGACAACACCCGGCTGATCGAGACGCTGGTCCGGCTGCGCGACATGGGCAACACGCTGATCGTCGTCGAGCACGACGAGGACACCATCAAGGTCGCCGACTGGATCGTCGACATCGGCCCCGGCGCCGGCGAGCACGGCGGCGAGGTGGTCGTCAGTGGCACCCTCGAGGACCTCCTGGCCAGCGAGCGGTCGCTGACCGGGCAGTACCTGTCCGGCCGCCGGGAGATCGTCGTCCCGCAGAAGCGGCGCGAGCCGCAGCCCGGGCGCGAACTGGTGGTCAAGGGCGCCCGGGAGAACAACCTCAAGGGCGTCGACGTCACCTTCCCGCTCGGCTGCCTGGTCGCGGTCACCGGCGTCTCGGGCTCGGGCAAGTCCAGCCTGGTCAACGACATCCTCTACACGGTGCTGGCCAACGAGCTGAACCGGGCGCGGATGGTGCCCGGCCGGCACCGCACCGTCACCGGCCTCGAGCACCTCGACAAGGTCGTGCACGTCGACCAGTCGCCGATCGGCCGCACGCCCCGCTCGAACCCGGCCACCTACACCGGCGTCTGGGACCAGATCCGCAAGCTGTTCGCCCAGACCACCGAGGCGAAGATGCGCGGCTACCTGCCGGGGCGGTTCTCCTTCAACGTCAAGGGCGGCCGCTGCGAGGCCTGCTCCGGCGACGGCACGCTGAAGATCGAGATGAACTTCCTGCCCGACGTCTACGTGCCGTGCGAGGTGTGCAAGGGGGCCCGGTTCAACCGGGAGACCCTCGAGGTGCACTACAAGGGCAAGACGGTCGCCGAGGTCCTCGACATGCCGATCGAGGAGGCCGCGGACTTCTTCGCCGCCATCCCCTCGATCGCCCGGTACCTGCGCACGCTCACCGACGTCGGCCTGGGCTACGTGCGGCTGGGCCAGCCGGCCACCACGCTCTCCGGTGGTGAGGCGCAGCGGGTGAAGCTGGCCAGCGAGCTGCAGAAGCGGTCCAACGGCCGCAGCATCTACGTGCTCGACGAGCCGACCACCGGCCTGCACTTCGAGGACATCCGCAAGCTGCTGCTGGTGCTGCAGGGCCTGGTCGACAAGGGCAACTCGGTGATCGTCATCGAGCACAACCTCGACGTCATCAAGAGCGCCGACTGGCTGATCGACATGGGGCCGGAGGGCGGGTTCCGCGGCGGCACGGTCGTCGCCGAGGGGCCGCCGGAGTTCGTCGCGACGGTGCCGGAGAGCCACACCGGCCGGTACCTCGTGCCGATGCTCGACCCCGAGGCGATCGAGGCGGCCGCCGCCCCGAAGAAGCGGGCGCGCAAGCGCGCCAGCTGAGCGGGTTCCGGTGCGCGTCGGGGACATCCGGGTCGACGCCGTCGCGGACGGCACGTTCGTCGCCCGTCGCAGCTACTTCGGTGCCGGGGTGCCGGCGGGCGCGCATCCGGAGGTCTTCGACCGGGACGACGCGGCCTGGCTCCCGATCGGGTGCTTCGTCGTCCGCACCGGCGGGCGGGTGCTGCTGGTCGACGCCGGGCTGGGTTTCGAGGTCCAGCAGCTGCCCGGCGGCATGCTGCTGGCCGGCGGCCAGCTGACCACCGGGCTGCGGGCGCTGGGCCTGCACCCCGACGACGTCACCGACGTGGTCTGCACCCACCTGCACGCCGACCATGTTGGCTGGCTGTTCGGCCCCGACGGGGAGCCGGGCTTCGCCGGCGCGACGATCTGGTTCGGCGCCGCCGACGCCGAGCACTTCGTCGACGGGCCGGGGGAGATGGCCGGGCACGTCCGCACCGGCTTCCGGCGGTGGGCCGGCACCGACCGACTCCGCCCGCTCGCCGACGACGCCGCCGTCGCACCGGGCGTCGCCGCCGTGCTCACGCCCGGGCACACCCCGGGCTCCCTGTCGGTGTCGGTGACCGCGGGCCAGGAGCGGCTGCTCCTGCTCGGCGACGCGATCACCTGCCCGGTGCAGCTCGCCGAGCCCGGCTGGCGGTCGATGGGCGACGTCGACCCGGTCCGGGCGGACCGCACCCGCAGGGAGCTGTGGCGGCAGCTGGCCGAACCCGGGACCTCCGGCGTGGGCGCCCACTTCCCGCGGCTGGCCGAGGGGCGCGTCGCGGCCGGTCGGCGGTGGGAGGAGCGGGAGCCGGACACGGCCCGAGGCGTCACGGGGTGAAGCGGTAGCCCATCCCGGGCTCGGTGTGCAGGTAGCGCGGGTGGGCGGGGTCGGGCTCGAGCTTGCGGCGCAGCTGGTTGAGGTAGACCCGCAGGTAGTGGGTCTCCTTCTCGTACGCCGGCCCCCACACCGCCTGGAGCAGCTGGCGCTGGCCCACCAGCCGGCCGGGGGCGCGCACCAGCTCGGTCAGCAGCGCCCACTCCGTGGGGGTCAGCCGCACCGCCTCGCCGGCCACCGTCACCTGGCGGGCGGCGAGATCGACGGTGAAGTACTCGGTCCGCGTCACCGGATCTGCCCCGTCGGCGACCGCGCGGCGCTGCAGGGCGCGCAGCCGGGCCAGCAGCTCGCCCATGTCGAAGGGCTTGGTGACGTAGTCGTCGGCGCCGGCGTCGAGCGCGCCGACCTTGTCCGCGCTGTCGACGCGCGCGGAGAGCACGAGCACCGGGCCGGCGAACCACGGGCGCAGCCCGGCCAGCACCTCGGTGCCGTCCCGGTCGGGCAGCCCGAGGTCGAGCACGACGACGTCCGGATGGGCGGCGGCGGCCTCCCGCAGCGCGGCGCGGCCGTCGGCGGCGGTCACCACCTCGTGGCCGGCCGCGCGCAGCGTGATGCGCAGCGCGCGCAGCAGCTGCGGGTCGTCGTCGACGACGAGCACCCGGCTCACGCGGCCACCGGTGCCGTGTCCGCCGGGGCCGGCGCGGCCGGCAGCGCCACCACCATCGTGAGCCCACCGCCGGGGGTGTCCTCGGCGGCCAGCGTGCCGCGCATCGCCTCGGTCAGGCCGCGGGCGACCGCCAGGCCCAGCCCCACGCCCTGCCCGCCCGGTGCGTCCCCGAGCCGCTGGAACGGCGCGAACACCCGCTCCCGGTCGGCGACGGGGACGCCGGGGCCGCGGTCGGCGATCCGCAGCTCGACCCGGTCGTCCAGCGCGTCCGCCCGCAGGGTCACCGGCCCGGTGGCGACGTGCCGTACGGCGTTGCCCACCAGGTTGGCCAGCACCCGCTCCAGCAGCCCCGGATCGGCCAGCACCGCCGGCAGCCCGTCGGGCCAGTCGCAGGAGATCCGCGAGCGCTCCCCGGCGGTCAGCTCGGCCAGCGCCCGCTCGGCGACCCCCGGCAGGTCGACCGCGACCAGCGCCGGGCTGACCGCACCGGCCTGCAGCCGGCTCATGTCGAGCAGGTTGTCGACCAGGGCGGTCAGCCGGTCGGCGGACTCGTCGACGGTCGCCACCAGCTCGTCCCGGTCGGCGTCGGACAGCGCGAGCCCGGTCCGCAGCGCCGAGGCCGCGGCCTTGATCCCCGCCAGCGGCGTGCGCAGGTCGTGGCTGACCGCCGCGAGCAGCGCCCGCCGCATCCCGTCGCCGGCGGCCCGCCGGTCGGCCTCGGCGGCCTGCGCAGCCAGCCGCCCCTGCTGCAGCGCCACGGCCGCCTGCTCGGCGACGGCCACCAGCAGCCGCCGGTCACCGGCCGGCAGCGTCCGGCCGCACCAGCGCAGGACCAGCGACCCGGTGACGGCGACCTCGTCGACGCTCTCGCCGCCCGGCCGGCCGCAGGTGCCGACGACGGTGCCGCCCTCGACCATCGAGACCGACGTCAGCCCGAAGCCCTCCCGGATCCGCTCCAGCAGCCCGGGCAGGTCGCCGTCGCCCTCCAGCACCGCCCGCGACAGCGACGCCAGCATCGCGGTCTCCGCGCGCGACCGCGCCGCCGCGGTGGCCCGCCGCGCCGAGCGGTCCACGACGGTGGCCACGGTGAGCGCGACGACCAGCCCGCCGCCCAGCGCCAGGACGTCGTCCGGGCTGGAGACCGTCAGCCGGCCGGTGGGGGAGACGAAGAACCAGTTCTCCGCCAGCCCGCCCAGCACGGCCGCGGCCAGGGCCGGCCACAGCCCTCCGACCAGGGCCACCGCGAGCACCAGGAGGAGGAAGGCCAGCAGCACCAGGGGCAGCGACACCGCGGCGCCGCCGGCCAGGCACAGGGCGGTCAGCGCGGGCACCCCCAGCACGGCCAGCAGCGCGCCCAGCCCGCGCCGCCGGGCGGTCAGCGCGCTGGCCGGCGGAGGCAGCCGCCACCCCCGCGAGCCGGCGGCTGCGTGCGTCACGATGTGCACGTCGACGTCGCCGGAGCCGGCCACCACCGAGCCGCCGATGCCCCGGCGCAGCGCCCGCGCCCAGCGGGAGCGCCGGCTGGTGCCGACCACCAGCTGGGTGGCGTCGGCGCCGCGGGCGAACTCCAGCAGCGCCTCGGCCACGTCGTCGCCGACGACCTGGTGCCAGCTGCCCCCCAGGCTCTCGGTCAGCTCCCGCAGGCCGCGCAGCGCGCCCGGGGAGGCCCCGGTCAGCCCGTCGGCCGAGACCACGTGCACGGCCAGCAGGTCCCCGCCCGAGCGGCGGGCCACCCGCGCCGCCCGGCGGGCGATCGTCTCGCTCTCGGGGCCGCCGGTCAGCGCGACGACCACCCGCTCCCGCGCCTCCCAGACCGCGTCGATGGCGTGCTCGGCGCGGTAACGGCGCAGTCCCTCGTCGACCCGGTCGGCCAGCCACAGCAGCGCCAGCTCGCGCAGCGCGGTCAGGTTGCCGACCCGGAAGTAGTTGCCCAGCGCGGCGTCGACGCGCTCGGCCGGGTAGACGTTGCCGTGCGCCATCCGGCGGCGCAGCGCCTCGGGCGACATGTCGACCAGCTCGACCTGGTCGGCCCGGCGGACCACCTCGTCGGGCACGGTCTCCCGCTGCACGACGCCGGTGATGGAGGCGACGACGTCGGTGAGGCTCTCCAGGTGCTGCACGTTGACCGTGCTCAGCACGCAGATGCCGGCGGCCAGGATCTCCTCCACGTCCTGCCAGCGCTTCTCGTGCCGCCAGCCCGGCGCGTTGGTGTGCGCCAGCTCGTCGACGACCACCACCTCGGGCCGGCGGGCGAGCACCGCGTCGACGTCCAGCTCCTCGAGCACCATGCCGCGGTGCGCCACCCGCCGCCGCGGGAGCACCTCCAGGCCCGCCAGCTGCCGGGCGGTGCGCGGCCGGCCGTGCGTCTCGACCAGCCCGACGACGACGTCGGCGCCGCGCTCGGCCCGGCGGTGCGCCTCGCCCAGTGCCGCGAAGGTCTTGCCCACGCCGGGGGCGGCCCCCAGGTAGACGCGCAGCGTCCCGCGATTCACGGCGTCCATGATCGCCCCGGGCGGAGCGGCTCCGGCGGCGGCCGGCGTCAAGATCCCGTCAAGGGAGGGCGCCGGCGGCGTCAGGGACCCGTCAACGGCCTGTCCGGGCTGCCCGGGCGCTCCTAACGTCGCCGCCCGGTGCGGGACGACGACGGGTCGCCCGCTGGACCGGATCGAGGGATCGACGTCGTGATCGACGTGCTGTTCATCGCGCTCACAGTGGCCGTGTTCGGCCTGCTCGCGCTGGCCGTGCGCGGCCTGGAGCGGTCGGACGGGCGGGAGCGCCGGTGATCGAGGCCTGGATCGGCCTGGCCGTCGCGGCCGGGCTGGTGCTCTACCTGCTGGCCGCGCTGCTGTTCCCGGAGCGGTTCTGATGAGCGACGTCACGGCCGGCTGGCTGCAGGTGGCGCTGCTGGTGGGGGCGCTGGCGCTGGTGCACCGGCCGCTGGGTGACTGGATGGCGCGGGTGTTCACCAGCGACCGGCACTGGCGCGGCGAGCGCCTGGTGTACCGGGCGGTGGGCGTGGATCCCGCCGCCGAGCAGCGCTGGCCGGTGTACGCGCGCAGCCTGCTGGTCTTCTCGGCCGCGGGCGTGCTGCTGCTCTACGGCCTGCAGCGGCTGCAGAAGCTGCTGCCGCTGGACAACGGGATGGCCGCGGTGGCGCCCGCGTCGGCCTGGAACACCGCGGTCAGCTTCGTGACCAACACGAACTGGCAGGGCTACAGCGGCGAGTCGACGATGGGTCACCTCGTCCAGATGGCCGGCCTGGCCGTGCAGAACTTCGTGTCGGCCGCGGTCGGCATCGCGGTCGCCGTCGCCCTGGTGCGCGGGCTCGCCCGCACCCGCACCGACCGGCTCGGCAACCTCTGGGTCGACGTCACCCGGGCGATCAGCCGGATCCTGCTGCCGCTGTCGGTGGTCGGAGCGCTGGTCCTCGTGCTTGGCGGCGTGGTCCAGAACCTCTCCGCGGGCACGGACGCGAGCACGCTGGCGGGCGCTCCGCAGTTCCTGCCCGGCGGGCCAGTGGCCTCGCAGGAGGTCATCAAGGAGCTCGGCACCAACGGCGGCGGCTTCTACAACGCCAACTCCGCGCACCCCTTCGAGGGGCCGTCGGCATGGGTCTCGCTGTTCCAGGTGTTCCTGATCCTGCTCATCCCCTCGGCGCTGCCGCGCACCTTCGGCCGCATGGTCGGCGACCGCCGTCAGGGGCTGGCGGTCCTCGGCGTCATGACGAGGCTGGCCGCGGCGTCGGTGGCGCTGATCACCTGGGCGCAGGCGCGGGCCGGCGGTGCCGCGCTGCAGCTGGCCGGCGCCGCCACGGAAGGCCAGGAGGTGCGCTTCGGCGGGCCGCTGTCGGCCCTGTTCGGCGCCGCCACCACGCTGACCTCCACGGGCGCGGTGAACTCGATGCACGACTCGTACACGCCCGCCGGCGGGCTCCTGACGCTGGCCAACATGATGCTCGGCGAGGTGGCGCCGGGCGGCGTCGGCTCGGGGCTCTACGGGATGCTCGTGCTCGCCGTCGTCGCGGTGTTCGTGGCCGGGCTCATGGTCGGGCGGACGCCGGAGTACCTGGGCAAGAAGCTCGGGCGCCGCGAGATGACGCTGGCCTCCCTGTACGTCCTCGCCACACCGGCGGTCGTGCTCGTCGGCACCGCCGTGGCGATGGGCACCGAGGCCGGCCGCGGCTCGATGCTCAACGACGGGCCGCACGGGCTCACCGAGGTGCTCTACGCCTTCACCTCGGCCGGCAACAACAACGGCTCGGCGTTCGCCGGGCTCTCGGCGAACACGCCCTTCTACAACACCGCCCTGGGCCTGGTGATGGTGGCCGGCCGGTTCCTGCCGATCGTGCTGGTCCTGGCACTGGCCGGCCGGCTGGCCGCGCAGGGCCGCAGCCCGGTCACCGCCGGGACCCTCCCCACGCACACGCCGCTGTTCGCCGGGCTCCTGACCGCCGTCGTCCTCGTGGTCGTCGGCCTCACCTACTTCCCCGTCCTGTCCCTCGGACCCTTCGCAGAAGGACTGTCATGACCCGCGCACTCGACCGCGCACCCGTCCATCCCCGCGAGCCGCGCGCGCAGCGCCGCCCGCGCATCGAGTGGGGGCCGGCGCTGGCCGGTGCCGTGCGCAAGCTCGACCCACGCGCCCTCGTCCGCCAGCCCGTCGTCTTTGTGGTCTGGGTCGGCTCGGTGTTCTCGACCGTGCTGGCGGTCGGGGACCCTTCGCCGTTCGCCTGGCTGGTCACCGCCTGGCTGTGGCTGACCGTGCTGTTCGCCAACGCCGCGGAGGCGGTGGCCGAGGGGCGCGGCAAGGCCCAGGCCGCGACGCTGCGCCGGGCCCGCACCACGACCGTGGCCCACCTGCTCGACGGCACCGAGGTGCCCGCGGCCGACCTGCGGCCGGGGATGCGGGTGGTCGTCGCGGCCGGCCAGGTCGTCCCCGGCGACGGCGACGTGGTGGAGGGCATCGCCAGCGTCGACGAGTCGGCTATCACCGGCGAGTCCGCGCCGGTGATCCGGGAGTCCGGCGGCGACCGCTCGGCGGTCACCGGCGGGACGACGGTCCTGTCCGACCGCATCGTCGTGGAGATCACCAGCCGGCCGGGGGAGACCTTCGTCGACCGCATGATCGCCCTCGTCGAGGGTGCGCAGCGGCAGCGCACGCCGAACGAGATCGCGCTGAACATCCTGCTCAGCGCGCTCACCATCGCCTTCCTGCTGGCGGTGGTCACCCTGCAGCCGCTGGCGCTCCACAGCGGCGCCGGGCAGCCGGTGACCGTGCTCATCGCCCTGGTGGTCTGCCTGATCCCGACCACGATCGGCGCGCTGCTGTCGGCCATCGGCATCGCCGGCATGGACCGGCTGGTCCAGCGCAACGTGCTGGCGATGAGCGGCCGCGCGGTCGAGGCGGCCGGCGACGTGAACACCCTGCTGCTCGACAAGACCGGCACGATCACGCTGGGCAACCGGCAGGCCGCGGAGTTCGTGCCGGCGCCCGGGGTCGACGAGGCCGTCATGGCCGACGCCGCGCAGCTGGCCTCCCTCGCCGACGAGACCCCCGAGGGCCGCAGCGTCGTGGTCCTCGCCAAGGCGCGATACGGGCTGCGCGGGCGCGACGACCTGCCGGGCGCGGAGTTCGTGCCCTTCACCGCCCGGACCCGGATGAGCGGCGTCGACCTGCCCGGCGGGCGCCGGCTGCGCAAGGGTGCCGCCGGCGCGATCACCGGGTGGGTGCGCGGCCTGGGCGGTGCGGTGCCGGCGGAGGTCGGGGAGGTCGTCGACGGGATCTCGGCCTCGGGCGGAACGCCCCTGGTGCTGGCGGAGGACGGCGACGCCGGCCCGCGCGTGCTCGGCGTCGTCCACCTCAAGGACGTGGTCAAGGCCGGGATGCGGGAGCGGTTCGCCGAGCTGCGCCGCATGGGCATCCGCACCGTGATGATCACCGGCGACAACGAGCGGACCGCCCGGGCGATCGCCGCCGAAGCCGGCATCGACGACGTCCTGGCCGAGGCGACGCCGGAGGACAAGCTGGCGCTGATCCGGCGGGAACAGGAGGGCGGCCGGCTGGTCGCGATGACCGGCGACGGCACCAACGACGCGCCCGCCCTCGCGCAGGCCGACGTCGGCGTCGCGATGAACACCGGGACGACCGCGGCCAAGGAGGCCGGCAACATGGTCGACCTCGACTCCGACCCGACCAAGCTCATCGAGATCGTCGAGATCGGCAAGCAGCTGCTCATCACCCGCGGCTCGCTGACGACCTTCTCCATCGCCAACGACCTGGCGAAGTACTTCGCGATCGTCCCGGCGATGTTCGCCGGGGTCTTCCCGGGCCTGGACGCGCTCGACGTCATGCGGCTGGCCTCGCCGGAGTCGGCGATCCTCTCCGCGGTCGTCTTCAACGCCCTCGTCATCGTCGCGCTGGTGCCGCTGGCGCTGCGCGGCGTCCGGTACCGGCCGGCCTCGGCCGAGGCGGTGCTGCGCCGCAACCTGCTCGTCTACGGGGTCGGCGGTGTCGTCGCCCCGTTCCTCGGGATCAAGCTCGTCGACCTGCTCGTCTCCCTCCTCCCCGGGATCGCCTGATGTCCGCCCTGCGCTCGGGCCGCCTGCTGCTGGCCGCCGTCCGTGCCCTGCTCGTGGCCACCGCCGTCCTCGGCCTGGCCTATCCGCTGCTGGTCACCGGCATCGCCCAGCTCGTCGCACCGGGGCGGGCCGACGGCTCGCTGGTCGTCGTCGACGGCGAGGTGGTCGGCTCGGCGCTGATCGGCCAGGCCACGACGGACGCCGACGGCGACCCGCTGCCGCAGTACTTCCAGCCCCGCCCCTCGGCGTCGGGGTACGACGGCGCGGCCTCCGGCGGCTCCAACCTCGGCCCGAACTCGGCCGAGCTGGTGGAGCTGGTGCGGCAGCGCCGGGCCGAGGTGGCCGCGTTCAACGGCGTCCTCCCGGCCGACGTGCCCCCGGACGCGGTGACCGCCTCCGGCTCGGGGCTGGATCCCGACATCTCGCCGGAGTACGCGGCGATCCAGGTCGACCGGGTCGCCGCGGCCCGCGGGGTCGCTCCCGGGGAGGTCGCCGCGCTGGTGCGGGAGGCCACCGCCGGCCGGGACCTGGGGTTCGTCGGGGCGCCGCACGTGCGGGTGCTCGAGCTCAACCTGGCGCTGGACCGGGAGTTCGGGCCGGCCTCCTGAGCGGGCGCCCGGCCGGCCGGCTCGATGGGTGGGACGGGTGGTTGCCGACCGGCGGGCCGGTCAGTTGGCTGCCCCCCACCACCCCGGCACCCGACCGGGCCGGCGCCGCCGGGCCCGGAGCCGGTTCGCGGACGGAGACCCCGTGGCCACCAAGCCGATCCCGCCCTCGACGCGGGCGCACGACACCTCGGTCGACCTGCTCGTCGTCGGTTCCGGCACCGGGATGGCCGCCGCCCTGGCGGCCGCCGAGCTCGGCCTGCGAGTGCTGGTGGTCGAGAAGACGCGGTACGTGGGCGGCTCGACCGCCCGCTCCGGCGGCGCCTTCTGGATCCCGGCGAACCCCGCCCTGCTCGAGGCCGGGGGCGTCGACACGCTCGAGCGCGGGGCCGAGTACGTCGGCGCCGTGGTGGGCGACAGCGCGCCCGCGGCCCGCTGGCAGGCCTTCCTGGAGCACGGCCCGGCGGCGGTCGAGATGCTCCGGCGCACCACCCCGATGCGGTTCTCGTGGGCGCGGGAGTACTCCGACTACCACCCGGAGCAGCCGGGGGGATCGGCGGCCGGGCGCAGCTGCGAGTGCCGGCCGTTCGACCTCTCGGTGCTCGGGGAGGAGCGCCCGCGCCTGCGGCCCGGCGTGGTGGAGGCGCCGGTCCCGATGCCGGTCACCGGCGCGGACTACCGGTGGATGAACCTGCTGTCCCGGGTGCCGCGCAAGGCGGTTCCCCGGATCGCCCGGCGCCTGGCCCAGGGGCTGGGCGGCCTGCTGTTCGGCCGGGAGTACGTCGCGGGCGGCCAGGCGATCGCCGCCGGGATGTTCGCCGGCCTGCTGAGGGCCGGCATCCCCTTCTGGACCGGGACCGGCCTGCGGCGCCTGGTCGTCACCGACGGCCGGGTGAGCGGTGCGGTGCTCGAGCAGGACGGCCGGGAGGTCACCGTCACCGCGACCCGCGGCGTCGTGCTCGCTGCCGGCGGCTTCGACCACGACCTGGCGATGCGCCACCGGTACCAGTCGCCCTCCCTGGAGGCCGGCTGGAGCCTGGGCAGCGAGGGCAACACCGGCGACGCCATCAAGCTGGCCCAGGAGGTGGGCGCGGACCTGGCGCTGATGGAGCAGACCTGGTGGTTCCCCGCGGTCGCCCCGCTGCGCGGGCGCGCGCCGCAGGTGCTGCTGGCCGAGCGGTCGCTGCCCGGCTCGCTGATGGTCGACGGCAGCGGCCGCCGCTTCCTCAACGAGTCCACCGACTACATGACCTTCGGCCAGCGGGTGCTCGCCCGCGAGCGGGCCGGGGACCCGGTGGGTGACATGTGGCTCGTCTTCGACCAGCAGTACCGCAACAGCTACGTGCTCGCCGGGGCGGTCTTCCCGCGCCAGGCCCTGCCCAAGGCCTGGTACGACGCCGGCATCGCGCACCGTGCCGGGAGCGTCGCGGAGCTGGCCCGCGCGACCGGCCTGCCCGAGAAGGCGCTGGTCGCGACCGTGAACCGGTTCAACGTGCTGGCCGCCGCCGGCCGTGACGAGGACTTCGGCCGTGGCGACAGCGCCTACGACCGGTACTACGGCGACCCGACCGTGACGCCCAACCCGAACCTGCGCCCGCTGCGCGGGAGCCGGTTCTACGCGGTGCGCGTCGTGCTCGGCGACCTCGGCACCTGCGGCGGCATCCGGGCCGACGAGCACGGCCGGGCGCTGCGCGCGGACGGCTCGGTCGTCGAGGGGCTCTACGCGATCGGCAACACCGCGGCGAACGTCTTCGGCGCCACGTACCCGGGCGCCGGGGCCACCATCGGCCAGGGCCTCGTCTACGGCTACATCACCGCGCGGCACGCGGCCGACCGGTCGCCGGTCCCGTCGGGAAGGTGACACGCCGGGGTTGAGGATGTGGTGTCGGTCACCCTATCCTCCTTGTGACCGACGTCACGGCGGCCGTTCCGTCGCCGTGACGACGTTCCGCGAGAGGAGAGCGATGAGCGCGCTCACGTTCAACTGCGACCCCGACATGTCGACCTGCGGCTCGCCCATCGGGTGCGGACCCGAGGAGGCCGGCGGATCGGGGAGCGGGCCGGGCCTCCGGTCCACCGCGGTGCTCCTCGCCCTGGTCGCCGTCGCCGTGGCGGCGGTGACCGGCAGCGCGCTCCCCGGCTTCGTGACGTTCGCCGCCGGTGCGGTCGGCGCGGTCTCCGCGCTCGTCCTCTGCGGTCGTGGCGTCCGCCTGGCCCGCCGGGCCGCCGCCGCCGTGCCGCAGCTGTCGCTGGCGGTCCGCCGCTCGCGCCCGGTGGGCTGACCGGCTCGCGCCGACCCGCCGCCGGTCCCGCTGCGGGACCGGCCCGGGCGGGGCAGGCTCGGACCGACGACGACGTCCGAGGAGGCCCCGCCCGTGACCCTGTCCGCCGACGACCCCGCGATCACCTGGATCGACGCCCCCGACGGTGCCCGGCTCGCCGAACGCCGCTGGCGACCGGACGGCGAGGTGCGGGCGGTGCTGCAGATCGTCCACGGCCTGTCCGAGCACGCCGGCCGCTACGGCCGGCTGGCCGCCGCCCTGACCGCCCGCGGCGTCGCCGTCGGGGCGCTGGACCACCGCGGGCACGGCCGGACGGCGGAGTCGACCGGGCCCGGCCGGTTCGGCGACGCCGCAGCCGGCCAGGCCACGAGCAGCGACGCCGTCCTCGACGACGTCCGGAACCTGGGGGAACGGCTGGCCGCCGACCACCCCGGCGTCCCGCGCTTCCTGCTCGGCCACAGCCTCGGCTCGACGGTGGCACTCGCCTCCGCCGAGCGGGACGGCGCCCCGCTGGCCGGGCTGGTCCTCTCCGGCCCCATCGGCATCGCGCCGCAGATGGCCGCGGCGGTGCCGCAGCTGGAGGCCGCCGTCGCCGCGGGGATGGGCGACCAGCCGATGGAGGTGCTGGGCGCCTTCAACGCCGCCTTCGAGCCCGCCCGCACGCCCTACGACTGGCTCAGCCGCGACGAGGCGGAGGTCGACGCCTACCTCGCCGACCCGCTGTGCGGCGACGATCTGCCCCCCACGTACGGCTACGGCGCGGGGATGTTCGCCCTGATCGGCCGCGCGGCAGCGGCCGGCGAGGTGGCCCGGCTGCCCGAGGGGCTGCCGGTGCTGGTGCTGGCCGGCCGGCGGGACCCCGTCGGCGGGGAGGACGGCGACCAGGTGGTCGCCCTGGCCGACCTGCTCCGCGGGAGCGGCCGGCCGGTGGACCTGCGCCTGTACCCGGAGGCGCGGCACGAGGTCTTCAACGAGACCAACCGCGACGAGGTGACCGCCGACCTGCTCGACTGGCTGGAGGCCCGGCTGGGCGGCGGAGCGGCGCCCGTGTGACGCGTGGGACGGACGGGTCCGCCCGCCTCCGGCGTGTCGGTGCCGCGACCTAGTGTTGAGGGCATGGCCGACCCGTCCACGTACCGCCCGGCGGTCGGCTCCATCCCGGAGTCGCCGGGCGTCTACAAGTTCCGCGACCCGAACGGCCGGGTCATCTACGTCGGCAAGGCCAAGAGCCTCCGTCAGCGGCTGAACAGCTACTTCGCCGACGTCGCCGGGCTGCATCCGCGCACCCGGCAGATGGTGACCACCGCGTCCAGCGTCGAGTGGACCGTCGTCGGCACCGAGGTCGAGGCGCTCCAGCTCGAGTACAACTGGATCAAGGAGTTCGACCCCCGGTTCAACGTCCGGTACCGCGACGACAAGAGCTATCCGTCGCTGGCCGTGACGCTGAACGAGGAGTACCCGCGGCTGCAGGTCATGCGCGGGCCCAAGAAGAAGGGGGTCCGGTACTTCGGCCCCTACGCCCACGCCTGGGCGATCCGGGAGACGCTGGACACCCTCACCCGCGTCTTCCCGGCCCGCACCTGCTCCAACGGCGTCTTCAAGCGGGCCGGCCAGATCGGCCGCCCCTGCCTGCTCGGCTACATCGGCAAGTGCGCGGCGCCCTGCGTCGGCCGGGTGAGCGCCGAGGAGCACCGCGGGATCGTCGACGACTTCTGCGACTTCATGGCCGGCCGCACCGACCTCATGGTCAAGCGCCTCGAGCGCGAGATGGGCGAGGCCGCCGAGGCCATGGAGTACGAGAAGGCCGCCCGGCTGCGCGACGACCTCGGCGCCCTCAGGCGGGCCATGGAGAAGCAGGCGGTCGTGCTCGGCGACGGCACCGACGCCGACGTCGTCGCCTTCGCCCAGGACGAGCTCGAGGCCGCCGTCCAGGTCTTCCACGTCCGCGGCGGCCGGGTCCGCGGCCAGCGGGGCTGGATCATCGACAAGGTCGAGGAGGTCACCACCGGCGAGCTGGTCGAGCAGTTCCTGCTCCAGGTCTACGGCGGCGTCGACGAGCAGACCGGCGGCCAGGAGGCCGGCGAGGCGGTGCCCAAGGAGGTGCTCGTCCCGGAGCTCCCCGACGACGCCGACGTCTACGAGGAGCTGCTCAGCGAGCTGCGCGGGAGCCGGGTGTCGCTGCGCGTTCCGCAGCGGGGCGACAAGCGCAGCCTCATGGAGACCGTCGAGCGCAACGCCAAGGAGGCCTTCGCCCGGCACCGGGTGAAGCGCGCCAGCGACCTCACCGCGCGCTCCCTGGCGCTCAGCGAGCTGCAGGAGGCCCTCGAGCTGCCCGACGCGCCGCTGCGCATCGAGTGCATCGACATCTCGCACGTCCAGGGCACCAACGTCGTGGCCAGCATGGTCGTCTTCGAGGACGGCCTGGCGAAGAAGTCCGACTACCGCCGCTTCTCCGTCACCAACGGAACCGACGACACCGCCGCCATGGCCGAGGTCGTGCGCCGCCGGTTCGCCCGCCACCTCAAGGAGGAGGCCGACCGCCGCGACGAGCAGGGCATCGCCGCCGAGGAGGGCCGGCCGCGCCGGTTCGCCTACCCGCCCAACCTGCTCGTCGTCGACGGCGGCGCGCCGCAGGTGGCCGCGGCCGCCCGGTCGCTCGACGAGCTCGGCATCGTCGACGTCGCCGTCTGCGGGCTGGCCAAGCGCATGGAGGAGGTGTGGATGCCCGGCGAGTCCGACCCGGTGATCCTGCCGCGCACCTCCGAGGCGCTGTACCTGCTGCAGCGGGTGCGCGACGAGGCCCACCGGTTCGCGATCACCTACCACCGGCAGAAGCGGTCGGCCAGCATGCTGGTCTCCCTCCTCGACGACGTCCCCGGCCTCGGGGAGACCCGGCGGAAGGCGCTGATGAAGCAGTTCGGCTCGCTCAAGCGGCTGCGCGCGGCCACCGTCGAGGAGCTGATGGCGGTGCCCGGCATCGGCCGGCGCACCGCGGAGGCGGTGCAGGCGGCGGTCGCCGAGCCGCGGGACGCAGCCGACGAGGGAACGGAGAGCACCGACACGGTGGAGACGACGACCGCACCGCAGGGGCCGGCCGAGCGCGGCACGCCGCGGGCCGATGCCGGCGACACCGCCGAGGTGGGCCGCGTCGCCGCGCCCACGGGGGTCGCCTCGTGACGGCTCCGGAGACCCCGCCGCTGGACACCCCGCCCCCGGCGGACCCGTCCTCGACGGAGACCGCGCCGCTCGACGTCGTCGTCGTCACCGGGCTGTCCGGCGCCGGCAAGAACACCGCCGGGCGGGTCCTGGAGGACCTCGGCTTCTTCGTGGTCGACAACCTGCCGCCGGCGCTGCTGCAGCCGATGGTCGAGCTCGGCGCCCGCGGCGACATCCGCCGGTTCGCCGCGATCGTCGACGTCCGCAGCCGGGCCTTCTCCAGCGACCTGCAGGAGTCGGTCCGCGCGCTGGCCGAGGCCGGCCACCGGCCGCGGGTGCTCTACCTGCACGCCCGCGACGAGGTGCTGGTCCGCCGGTACGAGTCCAACCGCCGCGAGCACCCGCTGCAGGGCTCGGGCCGGCTCAGCGACGGCATCTCCGCCGAGCGGGCGCTGTTCACCGGCATCGCCGGCGAGGCCGACCTGTGGGTGGACACCAGCGACCTCAACGTCCACCAGCTCCGGGCGACCCTCGAGAACGCCTTCGCCCGCGAGGGGCAGACCCCGCCGCTGACCGCCACCGTGCTCAGCTTCGGGTTCAAGTACGGCCTCCCGCTCGACGCCGACCTCGTCGTCGACGCCCGGTTCCTGCCCAACCCGCACTGGCTGCCGGAGCTGCGGCCGCACACGGGGCAGGACCCGGAGGTGCGCGACTACGTGCTCGGCCAGGACGACGCCGCGCCGTTCCTCGACCGCTACCTCGACGTGCTGCGGCTGCTCATCCCCGGGTACCGCCGCGAGGGCAAGCGCTACCTGACCCTCGCCGTGGGCTGCACGGGCGGCAAGCACCGCAGCGTCGCCCTCGCCGAGGAGTTCGCCCGCCGGCTGGTGGCCGACGGCGTCCAGGCCGTGGCGCAGCACCGCGACCTGGGGCGCGAGTAGTGGCCGCCGAGACGACCCTGGCCGAGGCCGGGGATCCCGGCGGCCCCGCCGCGCCGCCGCGGGTGGTGGCCTTCGGCGGCGGGCACGGCCTGGCCGCCGCGCTGGGCGCCTGGCGCCGGATCACCCCCGAGCTCACCGCGGTGGTCACCGTCGCCGACGACGGCGGCTCCTCCGGGCGCATCCGCCGGGAGATGCCGGTGCTGCCGCCCGGTGACCTGCGCATGGCGCTGGCCGCGCTCGCCGGCGAGGGCGGCCGGCGGGAGGAGATGACCGCGCTGCTCCAGCACCGGCTGGGCGGCACCGGCGTGCTGGCCGGGCACCCGGTGGGCAACCTGGTGCTCACCGGGCTGGTCGAGCTGCACCGGGGCGACACCGTGCGGGCCCTCGACGCCCTCTGCGAGCTGCTCGGCGCCTGCGGCCGGGTGCTGCCCATGGCCGACGTCCCGCTGGACCTGGTCGCCCGCGTGGAGACCGTCGACCCCGACGACCCGGCGCGCACGCGCACCATCCGCGGCCAGGTGGCGATCGCCTCCACCCCGGGCCGGGTGCGCGACATCCTCGTCTCGCCGCAGGACCCACCGGTGCACCCCGACGTGCTCGCCGCGATCGCCGCCGCGGACGTCGTCTCGCTCGGCCCGGGCTCCTGGTACACCTCGGTGCTGCCGCACCTGCTCGTGCCCCGGCTGCGCGCCGCGCTGGCCGCGAGCTCCGCTCGGGTGGTCGTCGTCCTCAACCTGGAGCCGCAGCCCGGGGAGACCGACGGCTTCTCGCCGGAGGAGCACCTGCGGGTGCTGCAGGCCCACCTGGGCGGAGTGGCGCTGCACACGGTGATCGCGGATGCGGATTCGGTGGTTGACCGCTGTGGTCTCCTGTCTGCAGTCCGCGAGTGCGGAGCCGAGCTCGTCCTGGCGCCCGTCGCCGAGCCGGACGGTGCGCCGAGGCACGACCCCGAGCGCCTGTCGGCGGCGCTGGCCTCCGTGGTCGGGGTGCGGTGAGGCATGACGGGCCGCAGCCGGGTAACGGGGGACAGCAGTACCGGAACGGTACGAGGGGGAGGGGACGCCGGTGAGGCGCCGAGCAGACGACGGACGACGCGCGGTGCGGGAGCGGCGGACCGTGAGTGCACGTGGGGGAGGACGACGGTGGGGATGACCCCAGGGGGAACGACGGGCCGCGCGCCGGCCGGGCGGGGGTGGACGACGTGGCGATGACGGCCATGGTCAAGGACGAGCTCTCCCGCGTGGAGTGCACGAAGACCTCCGAGCGCAAGGCCGAGGTCACCGCGCTGCTGCGCTTCTCCGGCGGCCTGCACATCGTGGGCGGCCGGGTGGTCATCGAGGCCGAGCTGGACACCGGGTCGGTGGCCCGCCGCCTGCGGCGCGACATCAGCGAGGTCTACGGCTACACCAGCGGCGTCAGCGTGCTGGCCGGCGGCAACATCCGCCGCGGCGTGCGCTACCTGGTCCGGATCGCCAAGCACGGCGAGGGCCTGGCCCGGCAGACCGGCCTGGTCGACCAGCGCGGCCGCCCGGTGCGCGGCCTGCCCCCGTCGGTCGTCTCCGGCGGCATCAACGACGCCGAGGCCGCCTGGCGCGGCGCCTTCCTCGCGCACGGCTCGCTCACCGAGCCCGGCCGCTCCTCCTCGCTCGAGGTCACCTGCCCCGGGCCCGAGGCGGCCATGGCGCTGGTCGGCGCGGCCCGCCGGCTGGGCATCGCGGCCAAGGCCCGCGAGGTGCGCGGCGCCGACCGCGTGGTCGTCCGCGACGGCGACGCGATCAGCGCGCTGCTGACCCGCATGGGCGCGCACGACGCCGTCCTCGCCTGGGAGGAGCGGCGGATGCGCCGCGAGGTCCGGGCCACGGCCAACCGGCTGGCCAACTTCGACGACGCCAACCTGCGCCGCTCCGCGCGCGCCGCGGTGGCCGCCAGCGCCCGCGTCGAGCGGGCCCTGGAGATCCTCGCGGGTGACGCGCCCGAGCACCTGCTGGTCGCCGGCCGGCTGCGGCTCGAGCACGGCCAGGCGTCGCTGGAGGAGCTCGGCCAGCGCGCCGACCCGCCGATGACCAAGGACGCCGTCGCCGGCCGGATCCGCCGGCTGCTGGCCATGGCCGACAAGCGCGCCAAGGACCTCGGCATCCCGGACACGGAGTCCGTCGTCACCGACGACATGCTCGCCCAGTAGAAGGACCCCCTCGCCCCCCGCCACGAGCAAGCTCGCGGCGGGGCCCGGCGAGGGGGCCGGCCGGCCGATCGCACGACCGCGGGCCCGTCCCCCTCCCGGGGGGACGGGCCCGCGTCCGTCGGTCCATCGAACGGACGGCCGGGAGCCGCCGCGGGCGGCGCCCGCTAGGGTCGTCGCCGAGCGAGGCCGCGTGCCTGAGCGCGGTCCCCGATGGCGAGACGCGAACAGTGGAGGTCAGCAGTGACGGTCCGGGTGGGCATCAACGGGTTCGGCCGGATCGGCCGCAACTTCTGGCGGGCGGCCGCGGCCAGCGGCCAGGACATCGAGATCGTGGCGGTCAACGACCTGACCAGCCCCGAGGTCCTGGCGCACCTGCTCAAGCACGACAGCGTCCTGGGCAAGCTCGCCGAGGACGTCGCGGCCGACGGCGAGGGCATCAAGATCGGCGGCAGCACCATGAAGGTGCTCTCCGAGCGCGACCCGGCCAGCCTGCCGTGGGGTGACCTGGGGGTCGACGTCGTCGTCGAGTCCACCGGCTTCTTCACCAAGGCCGCCGACGCCCGCAAGCACGTCGACAGCGGCGGCGCGAAGAAGGTCATCATCTCCGCGCCCGCGACCGACGACGACATCACGATCGTGATGGGCGTCAACGACGGCCTGTACGACGGCTCGCAGACGATCATCAGCAACGCGTCGTGCACCACCAACTGCCTGGCGCCGCTGGCGAAGGTCCTCAACGACGCGTTCGGCATCGAGCGCGGCCTGATGACCACGATCCACGCCTACACCGCCGACCAGAACCTGCAGGACGGCCCGCACAAGGACCTCCGCCGCGCCCGTGCCGCCGCGCTGAACATGGTCCCGACCTCGACCGGTGCGGCCAAGGCCATCGGCCTGGTGCTGCCCGAGCTCAAGGGCAAGCTCGACGGCTACGCCATCCGCGTACCCGTGCCCACCGGCTCGGCGACCGACCTCACCGTCCAGCTGACCCGCAAGGCCTCCGCCGACGAGATCGACGCCGCCTACCGCGAGGCCGCGGCCGGCCCGCTCGGCAAGTACCTCACCTACACCGACGCGCCGATCGTCTCCTCCGACATCGTCACCGACCCGTCGTCCTGCATCTACGACGCGAAGCTGACCAAGGTCTTCGGCCCGATGGCCAAGGTCCTCGGCTGGTACGACAACGAGTGGGGCTACTCGAACCGCCTGGTCGACCTGACCGCGCTGGTGGGCAAGTCCCTCTGACGATGCGCTCTCTCGACGACCTGCTCGCCGAGGGCGTCTCGGGTCGGCGCGTGCTCGTGCGCGCCGACCTGAACGTCCCGCTGGACAAGACCAGCCACGCGATCACCGACGACGGCCGGATCCGCGCCAGCCTGCCGACCCTGCAGGCGCTGCGCCAGGCCGGTGCCCGCATCGTGGTCGCCGCCCACCTCGGCCGCCCCAAGGGCGCGCCGGACCCGCAGTTCTCCCTCGCGCCGGTCGCCGGCCGGCTCGGGGAGCTGCTGGGCACGACGGTCGCGCTGGCCGCCGACGTCGCCGGTGACGACGCCCGCAGCCGCGCCGAGGCGCTCGGCGACGGGGAGGTGCTGCTGCTGGAGAACGTCCGGTTCGAGGCGGCGGAGACGTCCAAGGACGACGCCGTCCGCGGGGAGCTGGCCGACCGGCTGGCCGCCCTGGCCGACGTGTACGTCGACGACGCGTTCGGCGCCGTGCACCGCAAGCACGCCTCGGTCTACGACGTCGCGCAGCGGCTGCCGCACGCGGCGGGCCGGCTGGTGGCCGCGGAGCTCGACGTGCTCACCCGGCTGACCGAGGACCCGGAGCGGCCCTACGTGGTGGTGCTGGGCGGGTCGAAGGTCAGCGACAAGCTGGCCGTCATCGAGGCGCTGCTGCCCAAGGTCGACCGGCTGCTGGTCGGCGGCGGGATGTGCTTCACCTTCCTCGCCGCCCAGGGCCACGAGGTCGGGAAGTCGCTGCTGGAGGGCGACCAGGTCGACACCTGCCGGCGGCTGCTGGCCGAGGCCGGCGACCGCATCGTGCTGCCGGTCGACGTCGTCTGCGCGCCGGAGTTCAGCGCCGACGCGCCGACCACCGTCGTCCCGGTCGAGGCCATCCCCGGCGACCAGATGGGCCTGGACGTCGGCCCGCGCACCGTCGAGGCCTTCGGCTCGGCGCTGGGCGGCGCGCGCACCGTCTTCTGGAACGGCCCGATGGGCGTGTTCGAGCTGGCCCCCTTCCAGGCCGGCACCCGCGGCGTGGCCCAGGCCGTCGGCGCGGTGGACGGGCTGTCGGTCGTCGGCGGCGGGGACTCCGCGGCCGCCGTCCGGGTGCTCGGGCTCGAGGAGTCGGCCTACGGGCACATCAGCACCGGCGGCGGCGCGTCGCTGGAGTACCTCGAGGGCCGGGAGCTGCCCGGTCTCGCGGTGCTGGCGGACTGAGGGGCGCAGACGTGGCACGGACCCGGGAGACCCCCGCACCCCGCACCGGCCGGCGGCCGCTGATCGCCGGCAACTGGAAGATGCACCTGACCCACCTCGAGGCCATCGGCCTGGTGCAGAAGCTGGTCTTCTCCCTCAAGGAAGGGCAGCTGGACGCCGCCGAGGTGGTGGTGCTGCCGCCGTTCACCGCGCTGCGCAGCGTGCAGACGCTGGTGACCGGCGACAAGCTGCCCGTCGGCTACGGCGCCCAGGACCTCTCGGTGCACGACTCCGGGGCCTACACCGGCGAGGTGAGCGGGGCGATGCTCGCCGCGCTGGCCTGCGGGTTCGTCGTCGTCGGGCACTCCGAGCGGCGCGCGCTGCACGGCGAGACCGACGCGACCGTGGCCGCCAAGGTCAGCGCGGCGCTGCGGCACGGCCTGGTGCCGATCCTCTGCGTCGGCGAGGGGCTGGAGGTGCGCCGTTCCGGCGGGCACGTCGGGCACTGCACCGACCAGCTCGACGCCGCGCTCGCCGGCCGCACCGCCGAGGAGGTGCGCGGCATCGTGCTGGCCTACGAGCCGGTCTGGGCGATCGGCACCGGCGAGGTGGCCACGCCCGAGGACGCCCAGGAGGTGTGTGGCGCACTCCGCGCGCGGCTCGCCGAGCGTTTCGGCCAGGAGACGGCCGACGTCGTCCGTATCCTGTACGGCGGGTCGGTGAAGGCCGGGAACACGGCCGGGATCCTGGCCGGGCCGGACATCGACGGCGCGCTCGTCGGCGGGGCCAGCCTGGACGCCGACGAGTTCGCGCAGATCTGTCGGATCGCCGCCGACGGCAGCTGACGCCGCCGCCGGCGCCCTGCGGGAAGCGGAGCGAGTGGACGGCACCCTCGAGCGGCTGGCACGCCGCGGCCCGGCGTGGGCGCGCGGCACCCGGAGCCGGGTCGCGGGCACCGTCGTGCTGCTGGTCCTCGTCCTCGCCCTCGCCGTGAGCTGCGGCGCGGGCGGGGACGGCGGCGGGCGGGTGCCCGTCCTGGCCGACGGCGCCGACGCCGGGGTCGACGGCGTCCGCGCTCCGTCGGAGGCGACCGGCGGCACGCTGCGGGTGGTCGCCGGGGAGATCGACAGCCTCGATCCCCAGCGCTCCTACTCGCCGGGCGTCTGGAACCTCATGCGGCTCTACACCCGCACGCTGGTCACCTACTCCAGCGAGCCGGGGGAGACCGACACCCTGGTGCCCGACCTCGCCACCGACCTCGGCACCACGCCCGACGGCGGGCTCAACTGGACGTTCACCCTGCGCGAGGGGGCCCGGTTCGAGACCGGCCAGCCGATCACCTCGCGGGACGTCAAGTACGGCATCGAGCGGTCCTTCGCCTCCGACGTCGTCGTCGGCGGGCCCACCCACGTGGTGGACCTGCTCGACGACCGGGCCAACCCCTACGCCGGCCCGTACCAGGACGAGACGCCCGGCCGGCTGGGCCTGCCCGCCATCGAGACCCCCGACGACCGGACGATCGTCTTCCACCTGCGGGCGGCGACCCCGGACTTCCCCTACGTCCTCGCCCTGCCCTCCAGCAGCCCGGTGCCGGTCGACCTCGACTCGGGCGCCGGCTACGCCGCGGACCCGGTCTCCTCGGGTCCGTACGCGATCACCACGGTCGACCCCGTCACCGGCATCGTGCTGGACCGCAACCCGCAGTGGGACCCCGCGACCGACGACGTCCGCACCGCCCTGCCCGACCAGGTCGTCGTGCGCACCGGCCTGTCCGGCCTCGAGCGCGACCAGGCCCTCCTCGCCGGGTCGGCGGACGTCGACATCTCCACCACCGGCATCCAGATGGCCACCACCGCGCGGCTCTCCGACGGAGCCGAGGGGGAGGTGCCGCTGGAGGACCGGGTGGACGAGGTGACCAGCGGCGCGGTGCGGCTGCTCGCCCTGCCGCTCGACGTCGCCCCGTTCGACGTGCCGGCCTGCCGCCAGGCGGTGGCCGCGGCCGTCGACCGGGCCGCGGTGCAGGAGGCGCTCGGCGGTCCGGCCAACGCGGTGCCCACCTCGCAGCTGTGGCCGCGCGGCCTCGCCGGCGGTCCGGAGGACCCCGAGCCGCAGCCGGACCCCGACACCGCCCGGCAGGCGCTGGCCGACTGCGGCCGGCCCGACGGCTTCTCCACCGTGCTGGCCGTCGCCGACTCGCCGACCAGCGTGGCGGTCGCCGAGACCGTCGCCGGCCAGCTGGCCGACGTCGGGATCACCGTGGAGGTGCGGCCGCTGCCGGCCGCCGACTTCTACGCCCGCGACATCGGCAACCCCGACAACGTGCGCGGCAACGGCTTCGGCATCGTCCTGGCCACCTGGACGGCGGACTTCCCGACGCCCGGCGCCTTCCTCGTGCCCCTGGTGGACGGCCGCTCGGTGAGCCTGGTCGGCAACACCAACTACGCCCGCCTTGCCGACCCCGCGATCAACGGGCTGGTCGACGCCGCGGTGGCGGCCGCCGCCGACCCCGGTGCCGCGCGCGCCGCCTGGGCCGACGTCGCCGAGGCCGCCGGTGCCACCGCCGCCTACGTGCCGCTGGCGGAGACCCGGGTGCAGCTGCTCGCCGGCCAGCGGCTGCACAACGCCGTCGTCATGCGGCCCTACACCGGCTACGACCTGGCCACCGCCGGCGTCGCCTGACCCCTCGGGGGCGTCGCGGGCGGGACGGCGTCCGGCCTCGGCTACCCTGGGGTCATGGTCGAGCTCGTCCTCAACGTGCTGCTGGTGCTCACCAGTGCGCTCCTCGTGGTGCTGATCCTGCTGCACCGCGGCAAGGGCGGCGGGCTGTCCTCGATGTTCGGCGGCGCGGTGTCCTCGTCGCTGTCGGGCTCCTCGGTGGTCGAGAAGAACCTCAACCGGCTGACCGTGTTCACGGGCCTGATCTGGGCCGTCTGCATCGTCGCCCTCGGGATCCTGCTCAAGGTCTGACGCGCAGGTCGACGAAAACGTGACCTGATACCCCGCCCGGAGGCCCTAGACTCCTCCCGCGGCGTGTCCCACGTCGCACCTCAGAGCATCAGAGGGGGCACTGTGGCTGGTGGCAACGCGATCCGCGGCACGCGGGTCGGCGCGGGTCCGATGGGTGAGGCCGAGCGCGGCGAGTCCGCTCCGCGTCGCCGGGTCGCCTTCTGGTGCGCGTCCGGGCACGAGACGCGGGTGGCCTTCGCCTCCGAGGCAGAGGTCCCCGAGCTGTGGGACTGCCCGCGCTGCGGGCTCCCGGCCGGGCAGGACGCGGCGGCCCCGCCGCCGGCGCCGCGCACCGAGCCGTACAAGACGCACCTGGCCTACGTCCGCGAGCGCCGCTCCGACGAGGACGGCAACGCCCTCCTCGAGGAGGCGCTGGCCAAGCTGCGGGCCCGCCGCGGCGCGTGACCGGCGCCGGCCGGGCCGGGGCGGTCAGGCCCCGGCCGCGGCCGGCTTCGTCGCGAGCATCGCGTAGTGCGCGTAGGGCAGGGCCGTCCGCGGCGCGGTGGTGCGCACCTGGGCGCCCAGCCCGGTGAGGAACCGGCGGTAGTGGTCCGGCGGCAGGTAGGTGAGGGGCAGCCCCGCGACCACCCGGTCGTGGGCGTAGTTCCACCAGTACTTCCACCGCGGCCGCACGTCCAGGTCCTTGACGACCATCGTGCCCCCCGGCCGGACGACGCCCCACAGCTGCTCGAGCAGCGGCTCCTGGGTGCCCGCCGGCAGGTGGTGCAGGAGGTCGGACAGGAACACGTTGTCGTAGGAGCCGCTCGGCTCGCTGCGCGTGGCGTCGGCGACGGAGAACCGGATGTTGTCCAGCCCGTGGACCGACGCCTGCGCGGCGGCGATCCGGGTGGCGTTCAGGTCGCTGGCGGTGAAGTCCAGGTCGGGGTGGCTGGCCGCCAGCACGGTCTCCAGCGTGCCGAAGCCGCAGCCGAGGCACAGGATGCTGCCGTGCAGGGAGTCGAGCAGCCCCACCGTCCAGGGGATCGGCAGGACCGCCAGCCGTGCGGTGTTGTACGCCCGCACCTTCGGGTCGCTGGTCCGGTAGTGGGCACGCAGGAGGGCGCGGGCCTCTCGTGACGTCGTCACCACGTCTCCTCGTCGTCGCGGTCGGGCCCCCTGGCGAGCCTGATCCTGCCTGCGGGCTCCGGGCTTGTCACCTGCTGCCCGTGACGCTCCACCCGAACGTGCCTGCGTGAGCGGCCCCCCGCGGGGCGCCCGCCGCGGCACGAGCACCGTGCTGGCCGGCGCCGTCGTCTCGGGCCTGGCCACGTACGGCTACCAGGTGCTGGGCGTGCGGGTGCTCGGGGAGGAGGCCTACGCCCCGGTCTCGGTGCTCTGGACGGTGCAGTACCTCGCGTTCGCCGTCCTGCTCTTCCCGTTCGAGGCGTTCGTGGCCAGCGGCCCGCCGGGCAGGGCCCGGCTCTGCCTGCTGTGGACGGTCGCCCTCGCGGCGGCCGTGGGCGGGGGGCTGGCCGCGGCGGCGGGGCGGCTGCCCGGTGGGCCGGTGCTGCTGGGGTTGGGCGGTGCCGCGGTCGTGCTGTCCTACGGGGGCTTCACGGTCGCCCGGGGGCT
Source organism: Blastococcus sp. SYSU D00820 (assembly GCF_054050695.1). NCBI lineage: Bacteria > Bacillati > Actinomycetota > Actinomycetes > Geodermatophilales > Geodermatophilaceae > Blastococcus > Blastococcus sp. SYSU D00820. The sequence goes on along the minus strand of NZ_JBJGZW010000029.1, from coordinate 630 downwards.
GCTCGCCGCGCGGGGCGACACCGTCGGGTACGGGCTGGCGACGGCGGGGGAGGCGGCGGTCCGGCTGGTGCTCACCGTGCCGGTCGTGGCCCTGGTGCCGAGCGCCACCGCCGTGGCATGGCTGCTGGCCTCCGGCCCGCCGGTCGTGCTGGCCGGCCTCTGGCTGACCGGCCGGCTGCGGAGCGGGGGCGGCACCCCGCCGCCCGCGGACCCGGGGGACGGGCCGGAGGGGGCGGGGGCGCGCCACCTCGTGGCCGGCACGCTGGCCGGCGCGGGCGTGCAGCTGGGCCTGGCCGCCGGGCCGCTGCTCGTGCCGCTGCTGGGCGGCGGCCCGCGCGAGGTGACGGTCGCGTTCGTGACGCTCACCGCGGCGCGCATGCCGGTCTTCCTCGCGCTGGGCGGCCTGGTGTCCGGCCGGCTGCCGGGGCTGGTGGCGCGGCAGCGCGAGGGCCGGGAGGCGGAGATCGCCCGGGACTCCCGGCGCACCGCGCTCGTGGGGGGGGGGGGGGGGGGGGGGGGGGGGCGGGGGGGGGGGGGGGGGGGGGGGGGGGGGGGGGGGGGGGGGGTGGGGGGGGGGGGGGGGGGGGGGGGGGGGGGGGGGGGGGGGGGGGGGGGGGGCGCGGCGGGGGA